>NZ_JBEXJK010000742.1:0-1809 GCF_040609095.1 Kitasatospora sp. NPDC004799 | reverse complement strand
GTCCGGCGGGGCGCCGAGCTGGCCGCCCGGCTGCTGCGCACCCACCCGGTGCCGGCCGGCCCGGTCGCCGTCGACTACCTGGGCCGCCGGCTGGGGCTGGCCGCCGCCGTCGACCAGGCCGACCGGCTGGAGCTGCGGGTGCTGCTCGGCGCCGCGCTGGCGGCCCGCAGCGCGGCCGTCCGGCGCCCGTTCGCCGAGGTGCTGTCCGTCCCGGTGGCCGACCCGGCGGCGGACGCGCTGCGCTGCGAGCTGCTGGACACCCTGCTCGCCACCGAGACCGACCCGGTGGTGCTGACCGCCGCCGTGGAGCGGCTCGCCGAGCACTGCGCGGCCGAGAACCCGGCCCGGGCCCGGGCGGTGCTGGCCCGGGCCACCCCGGGGCTGCCGGACGCGGACGGGCTGCTGGTGCGCTGCGCCGGGCGGTCCGCGGCCTTCACCCGGCTGCTCGCCCGGTGGCCCTCCGGCGCCGCGCCGACCGCCCCGGACGGCCCCCGGCTGGCCCGGATGCGGGCCCTGGCGGCGGCCGGACGGGACCCTCGGGACGCCGCCGTCGAGGCCGGACGGGCGGTCTCCGGGCGGGGGGCGGAGCCCTCGGGGGGCTCAACCCGTATTCCGGTGCCTGAGCCGGGGCAGGCGCATGGCACGCTATAGGGGTTCGGGTTTTGAGCGTTTGAGCGTACAGAGGGTACGCGCCGTACGGAACAAGGAGCGGTCAGGTGCAGCGCTGGCGTGGCCTGGAGGAGATCCCCGGTGACTGGGGACGCAGCGTCGTCACCATCGGCTCGTTCGACGGGGTGCACCGCGGGCATCAGCTGATCATCGGGCGGGCGGTCGAGCGGGCCCGCGAACTCGGCATCCCGTCGGTCGTGGTGACCTTCGACCCGCACCCGCGCGAGGTCATCCGCCCGGGCAGCCACCCGCCGCTGCTCGCGCCGCACCCGCGCCGCGCGGAGCTGATCGCGGAGCTGGGCGTGGACGCGGTGCTGGTGCTGCCGTTCACCACCGAGTTCTCCCAGGAGTCCCCGGAGACCTTCGTCCGGCAGGTGCTGGTGGACGCGCTGCACGCGCGGATCGTCATCGAGGGCCCCAACTTCCGCTTCGGGCACCGGGCCGCGGGGGACGTCGCGCTGCTCGGCGAGCTGGGCCGGGCGGACGACTTCGAGGTCGAGGTCATCGACCTCCAGGTGTGCGGTTCGGCCGGGGACGGCGAGCCGTTCTCCTCCAGCCTGACCCGCCGGCTGGTGGAGACCGGGGACATGGCCGGCGCCAACGAGGTGCTGGGCCGCCCGCACCGGGTCGAGGGCGTGGTGGTGCGCGGCGCGCAGCGCGGCCGCGAGCTGGGCTACCCGACCGCCAACGTCGAGACCGTGCCGCACAGCGCGATCCCGGCCGACGGCGTGTACGCGGGCTGGCTGACGGCGGACGGTGAGCGGATGCCGGCGGCGATCTCGGTCGGCACCAACCCGACCTTCGACGGCACCGCGCGGACCGTGGAGGCCTACGCGATCGACCGGGTCGGCCTGGACCTGTACGGGCTGCACGTGGCCGTGGACTTCCTGGCCTACCTGCGCGGGATGGAGAAGTTCGACTCCATCGACGCCCTGCTGGACCGGATGGCCGACGACGTCAAGCGGGCCCGCGAGCTGACCGACGGCGTCTGAGCGCCGCGACGGCGGAGGCGCCGGAACAGCGGAGGGGGGGGGCCCCCCCCGGGGGGGGGGGGGGCCCCCCCCGGGGCCCACAGGGGGGGGCGGCGGGGGGGGGGGGGGGGGCCGGCCCCCCCCCGGCGGGCCCCGCGCCCCCCGCCCG
>NZ_JBEXJK010000741.1:0-1819 GCF_040609095.1 Kitasatospora sp. NPDC004799 | reverse complement strand
GGGAGCCACTGCGGAGCATTGGCGACCGACGACAACGCGGCGAGGTGCGTGCCCCGGCGTCGCCCCGCAGACGCGAGTTTGAAGACGGACCCTAGAGGAGGGGGGTGAGCCAGCGGCGCAGGAGTTCGGTGTAGCGGTCGGGGGCGGTGTTCCAGAGGGTGGCGTGGTCGGCGCCGGGGAAGGGCTGGAGGCTGACAACGTCGCGGCGGGCGGCGGCCAGCTTCTCGGCGGTGCCGAAGGGGGCGATCCGGTCCTCGGGGCTGTGCAGCAGGAGGGTGGGCACCCGTAGGTCGGCGCCCTCGGCGAGGCGGGCGAAGTCGGCGAGGTCGACGCCGGTGCGGCCCTCCGCGGCGAGCGCGCCGAGCTCGGCGGCGACGCCCTGGAAGCCGGCCCGGGCGGCGTCCCGGCGGGCGGAGGCCGGGAGGTCGAGCACGGGCGAGTCGAGGACCAGGCCGCGGACGGCGTGCGACCAGGCGGAGCGCGCCACGGTCTGCAGGACCATGGTCGCGCCGAGCGACCAGCCGTACAGGATCACCTTGCCCGCGCCGCTGTCGAGCGCCAGCCGTACCGCCGCCTCGACGTCGCGCCACTCGGTCTCGCCGAAGTGGCTGAGCCCGTCCGGGGAGGCGGGGGCGCCCCGGTCGCCGCGGTAGGTGACGGCGAGGGCGGGCAGGCCGAGCCGGTCGAGGACGGGGAGCACCGGGAGCACCTGCTGGCGGTCGGCCTCCGGGCCGTGCACCAGGATCACCCAGGTGCCGCGTTTGCCGTCGAGCTGCCAGGCGGGCAGCGCGCCGAGCTCACCGTCGGCGGCGGTGTCGGCGAAGGCGAGGCCGAGCGCCTCGGTGGGGTCGCCGAGGTGGACCCGGGGGGTGAAGCGGACCTCAGTGCCGGGGGTGAGGGTGCCCCGGTCCGCGCGGACCAGCCGGCGGGTGACGCCCTGCTCGTCGCTCCGCAGGACCTCCTCGACCACCGCGTGCCCGCCGTCCGCCCACTCGACCGCCCAGCGGAAGGGGCGCAGGCTTCCGGGGCCGCGGGTGAAGGTGACCCGGCCGGGGGCGAGGCCGCGGACCACGACCGGCCCGGACTCCTGGACGGCGGTCAGCGGACGGACCATCCGCTCGGAGGCCCGACGGCCGATCACCAGCACGGCGGCCCCGGCCGCGGCGGCCGCCACGACGGCGGCGGTTCCCCAACGCATTTCGCTCCCCGCTCTGTTGCTCACGGACCGGACGGTGTTCGAGCACCAGTTCACCGGCGGCCCGGCCGACCGGCCACCCGGTTGGGCCGTCCGGGTCACCCGGTCAGGCGACGGGAGGCCGCTGCCCGGCGATCCCACGGGGCGTCAGCGGGCCCGCGTGTGACCAACCCCTCCGTGACCTCGGTTGACTCCCGGTTCGGGCCCGTGATGGGATCCTGGGGCCAAACGGAGGCATGGAGAGGAAGCCGGTGGAAGTCCGGCGCGGTCCCGCCACTGTCACCGGGGAGCACGCTCGGAACTACGCCACGGCGGGCCGTCGACGGCCGCTGGAAGGCTCTGGGGGTGCGTTCGACCCGGAAGCCAGGAGACTCTCGCCCCCGTCACGTCGATCCAGGGCGCGGACCCTGAGTGAGGACACGCACGCGATGCAGGCTGCCCCGCCCGGCCGGACTCCGAGCTGCCGTCCGCCGAGCGCCCGATGACCGCGCTCCCGTCCTCTCCTTCTCCGCGTCGGCCGGCCCGCGCCGCTTCCGCCCGCACGGCCTCCACCCGCACGGCCTCCGCCCGCGCCGCCTCCGCCCCGGTCCGGACCCGCCCCGACCGCCCCTGGCACCCCGCCCC
>NZ_JBEXJK010000740.1:0-1823 GCF_040609095.1 Kitasatospora sp. NPDC004799 | reverse complement strand
AGCAGCTCGGGCATGCGGAGGGCGATCTCCAGCGCAACGTACCCGCCCACCGCCCGCCCGCCCGGGGCCCCCGCCCACGCCTGCCGTACCCGCCGCCGTACCCGCCGCCGTACCCGCCGCCGTACCCGCTCCCGTACCCGCGATGTCCTCGCACCGCTGTCCTCTCCCTCGGGCGGCACCACGGATCCCGGGGCCGCGCACTGGATCTGTCGAGGAATCGACGGAACGGACGGCAGCGGAGGATGTCATCCGATGATCAGAAACCGGGAAAACCGGGAAACCCGAAAATTCCCCGCCACCCGTGACATCCCGGCACCGGGTGCGCTCCGTCGGACCGGGCAGAGACGAACGGAGGACACCCCCTGTGCGTAGCGCAGACCTGGAGGAGTTCCGCGGCTTCGCCGAGGACCGGCTGCCGCACCTGCGGCGGACCGCGTACCTGATGTGCGGCGACTGGCACCACGCCGAGGACATCACGCAGACCGCCCTGACCAAGCTGTACGCCGCGTGGGGACGACGGCACCGGATTGCCAACCTGGAGGCCTACACCCACCGCGTACTGACCCGCACCTGCATCGACCACACCCGCCGCCGCTGGCGACGGGAGGACCCGACACCCGCCCTGCCCGACCGCCCCGGCCCCGGCACCGACCCCTCGCTCGGCCTGCAGGTCCGCACCGCCCTCGCCGCCCTGCCCCCGCGTCAACGGGCCGTCGTGGTCCTGCGGTTCTGGGCCGACCTGGACATCGCGGCCACCGCCAAGGCCCTCGGCTGCACCGCCGGAACCGTCAAGAGCCACACCGCCCGCGCCCTCACCAAGCTGCGCGCCCTGCTCGGCGACACCGACCCGTTCGACGAACTCGCCACCACCCCGACCCCCCTGAAGGAACTCCTGTGACCCACGCCGACGCCCTCGACCCGCAGGACGAACTGCGCACCCTCCTCGCCGCCGGCCTCGGCGCCGAACCGACGCTGCGCCCCGGCACGGTGGACGCCGCCGTCGCCGCCGGACGCCGCCGCCGCGGCACCCGCCTGGCCGTCCGCGCCGGCGCCGCCACGGCCGCCACCGCCGCCCTGGCCGCCCTGGTCGCGACCGTGCCCACCGGCACCGCCCCCGCCCCCGGCGCCCCCGTCGCGGCCGCCGACCCGCTCACCGGCCCGCTCACCCTGGCCGCCGCGGGAGCGAGCGCCGAACCGCTGCGCCCGGACTCCTTCGGCCCCGGCAGCGGCCGCGCCACCGCCTGGACCAGCGACCGCCTGGCCACCACCCTGGCCGGGCTGCTCCCGGCCGGCGCCACGACCGTGCGCGCCGGCGACATCCCGGGCCGCAGCTTCAAGGTCGGCTGGCAGTCCCCGGCCGGCCCGGTGGACTTCGTCGGCGGCGCCGACCGCACCGCCGACGCGCCGAAGGTCCCGCTCTGCGCCACCGTCGCCCTGCCCGAGGTCACCCCGCGCCCCGGCGTGCCCGACCCGCGGGAGATCGCCCCGCGCACCGACTGCCGCGTGGTCGACCTCCCGTCCGGCGCCCGCGGCGAGGCCCTGACCATGACCCTCCCGGCCGACGGCCGCACCTCCCAGTACGTCCGCCTCCAGCGCGCCGACGGCCGGACGGTGACGCTCCAGCAGTGGGCCGAGAACCCGGACGGGGGGCTGGACACCGCCGCCCTGCTCGCTCTCGCGGACGACGCCGCCTGGCAGTTCTGACCCGCCGCCCCGGCAACGGCCCCGGCGCCGCGCGAAAACGTACTTCGGACTGACCGACCGCGCCAAGACCGTGCTCACCGACGGCCAGGACCGGATCTGGCGCACCGGCGCCGTCAACC
>NZ_JBEXJK010000739.1:0-1826 GCF_040609095.1 Kitasatospora sp. NPDC004799 | reverse complement strand
CGCCAGCACCAAGCCCGGAACAGCCACTACAAACGACGAGGCCACAGCCCGAAAACCGAAGCCTCATCACGCTAAGCACCGTTGCAGTACTAGACGTCGGCGGCCGAGGTGCGGGACACGGCGTCAAGGCCCGGGCCTGCGTGTGCGCGCGGCCGCGAAACCGACGGCTCCGGCGGCCGCGGGTGCGGTGAGCTCGGACCAGGTGAGCGGTTCGGTTTCGAGGAGGTCGTTGAGGAACGGGAGGTAGAGGGCGGCCGCCGCGAGCGCGGCGGAGGAGAGGACGGCGAGCGGGAGGAAGGGGTTCGCGCGGGTCAGCAGCCGTTCGCGCAGGCCCAGGACGGTGCCCAGCTGGGCGGCCACCAGGGCGAGGAACAGGACGGTCTGCCAGGGGCGGCCGCCGTCGCGCGCCCAGAGCGCCGCGCCGAGCGAGGCGGCCGCGACGACGAGGCCGAGCAGCAGCACCCGCTGCCACACACCGGCGCCGAGGACGTGCTGGTCCGGCGGCCGTGGGGGCCGGGTCATCGCGCCGGGGGAGACGGGTTCCGCACCCATGGCGACGCCGGTGAGGCCGTGGGTGAGGAGGTTGATCCAGAGGATCTGGCCCGCGCGCAGCGGCAGCGACAGGCCGCACGGGGGGCCGGCCAGCATCACCAGGATCTCGGCCGCGCCGCCGGCCAGGCCGAACACCAGGAAGCGCCGGATGTTGTCGTAGACCCGGCGGCCCTCCTCCACCGCGCCGACCACGGTGGCGAGTTCGTCGTCGGCGAGGACGAGGTCGGCGGCCTGGCGGGCGACCTCGGTGCCGCGCCGGCCCATCGCCACGCCGATGTCCGCCTGCCGCAGGGCGGGACCGTCGTTGACGCCGTCGCCGGTCATCGCGGTGACGGCGCCCCGGGTGCGCCAGGCCTGGACGATGTCGACCTTCTGCCGCGGGTCGGTGCGGGCGAACACCCGGGCCCGGGTCGGGTCGGTGACCGCGCCGGTGACGAGGTCCCGTCCGGTCGCCACCGCCTCGGGGCCGGCCGAGGGCTCCAGCAGCCCGATCCGGACGGCCAGGGCGCGGGCGGTGGCCGGGTGGTCGCCGGTGACCAGCACGGGCAGGATGCCGGCCCGGCGGCAGGCGGCCAGGGTGGCGGCCGCGGCGGGTTTGGGCGGGTCGGCCATCGCGACCAGGCCGAGCAGGCGCAGCCGGTGCTCGGCCGCCTCCGGCGGGTCGGGTACGTGGTCGACGTCCCGCTGCGCCACGGCGAGCACCCGGAAGCCCTCGGCGGCGAGTTCGGCGGCCGCGTGCCGGGCCCGTTCCAGCAGCGGGGCCGGCTCGGCCAGGACGAGGGGGTCGAGGACGGCCTCGGGGGCGCCCTTGAGGCAGACCAGCACGGTTCCGTCGGGCCTGCGGTGGAGTGTGCTCATCCGCTTGCGGGTGCTGTCGAACGGGGTCTCGGCGACCCGGGGGAGCGCCGTTCGGATCCGCTCCCGGTCCAGTCCGGCCTTGCCGGCGGCGGTCAGCAGGGCGGCCTCGGTGGGATCGCCGAGTGCCCGCCAGTCGGGGTCGCCGTCCGTCGGCGGGCGGAGGGCCGCGTCGTTGCACAGGACGGCGGCGGTGAGCAGGGACTCCGTCTCCTCGGGGGCGGTCCCGTCGAGCCGGACCTCACCCGCGGGCCCGTACCCGAGGCCGGTCACGGTGGCCGTCGAGTGCGGCGTCCAGAGGCGTTCGACCACCATCCGGCCCTCGGGCAGACGTGGAGGAGGTCCAGTCGGACCGAGCCCTCAGGGCCAGCATCACCGAAGCATTCCACGACACGTTGCGGCTGGACTCCCGCTACAAC
>NZ_JBEXJK010000738.1:0-1834 GCF_040609095.1 Kitasatospora sp. NPDC004799 | reverse complement strand
GGTGCCCGACTCCGGGCGCGAGTGCCGCGTAGGGCGGCGCTCCATACCGGGTTGCCCCACCGCGGGGTGGGCAGCAGCACCAGCGCGAGGGCCGTCCCGAGCACCGCGGCGGGCAGCACGGTCACCGTGCCCTCGCCGAGCAGCCGCAGCAGCACGCCGCTGCGCGAGCCGCCGCGGGCCTGGAGCAGCCGGATCTCGGCGGTGCGCCGGTCCGTGCTGAGCGCCGCGGCCAGGCAGAGCACCACGACCGCGACCCCGGCGACGCCGGCCGGCCCGATGGCGCCCAGCGGGGCCGCGGCCTGGTAGCGGGCGGAGGCCCGGGCGAGGACGTCCGGCATCAGCGAGGTGGCGTGCAGGTCGGCCCGGAGGCTGGCGGTGACCAGGGTGGTCATGCCGGGGCCGGAGGTGTACGAGCCGAGGGCCGCGCGGGTGCGGTCCAGCTGGTCGGCGCGCAGGGCGCCGCCGTCGACCGGCAGCCGCCAGAAGTCCTGGGCGCTCGTACCCCAGCGGGCCAGCGCGGTCAGGCTGCCGCCGTCCACGAAGCCGCTGGTCCAGTACCACGCGTCCTCGCCCTTGACGGCCAGGCAGGCCCGGGCCGGGCAGCCGAGCCCCTCCCAGAACGGGTCCTGGGGGTCGTTGACCCGGTAGAGGCCGACCACGGCGCTGCGCAGCGCGACGCCTCCGCTGGTGCCGCTCTCGATGACGTCGCCGACCTTGATGTTGACGGTCTCGGCGGCCTGCTGGCTCAGCACGATCGGCAGCGGGCCGTCGGCCGGGGCGGGGCCCGGCCAGGTGCCCGCGGTCAGGGTCGCCCGGTCGGCGAGGCCGTTCAGGTAGTACAGGCCGAGCGCCGGGAGGGCCACGTCGGAGATCCGGGTGAACCCCTGGTTGAACATCTTCCGCTCGGTCTTGACCCGGGTGCCGAAGACCTGGCCGGACGGGCTCAGCGGCAGGTCCCGTCCGACCTGCGCGGCGAGCTTGTGCTGCACGGTCTCCAGGTTTGCCCCGGTGTCGCCGGTGACGGTCTCCGAGGTGTACTCCAGGTTGGTGACGTCGGCGCCCAGGCTGCTGGTGAACTGCCGGAGCGCGGTGTCCGCGCCCCGGTCCGCGATCCTCGGGAAGGCCGCCGCCAGGAAGACGGTGACGAGGGCGAGGGCCGCCGTGAGCAGCGCGGCCAGCGGCATCGCACGCAGCCGGGTACGGACCCAGGGCGCGGGCCGGTGGGCCCGGGTGGGCCCGGCGGCGGGCGGGGGCACGGGGGTGGGCACGGTGGTGCCGGCCTTGGTGGTCACATCTCCTCCACGTGGCGCAGCCGGGCGGCCACGTCTCGACGCCGGCGCCCGATCAGGAAGGCCGACAGCAGCGGGACGACGGCGATCGCGGCCGCGAACAGCAGCGCCTGACCGAACGGCAGCTCGATCAGCGCCTCGGGCACCGGCCGGCGGGCGGCCGGGGTCAGCACCACGAAGGGCACGATCAGCCGGACGAGCAGGGCGCCGAGGGCCAGGCCGACGGTCCCGCCGAGCCCGACCAGCACCGCGTTCTCGGCGGCGACGGTGCGGGCGACCTGCCTGCGCGGGGCGCCCAGGGCGAGCAGCAGCGCGGAGTCCCGGGAGCGCTCGTGGGCGGCGCCGGCCACGGCGGCGGCGAAGCCGATCGCGGCGAGGATGCCGGTGACGACCGCGATGGCCATCAGCGCGCTCTGCGGGGCGGCGCCGACCGGGTCGCCGAGGAGGCCGTCGGAGACCTCGTCGTAGAGCGCGAGGTCCTGGCTGCCGGGGGCGCCGCGCAGGGCGGCGGCGGCCTCGGCCGGGGCGTGGTCGCCCGGCCCGGC
>NZ_JBEXJK010000737.1:0-1836 GCF_040609095.1 Kitasatospora sp. NPDC004799 | reverse complement strand
GTTGGAGTCGGCGGGGCGGTTCTGGTGTTGCTGCTCGGGGCCTGTGCGAGCGGAGGTGCGGGCGGTTCCGTACCTTCCTGAAGGAGCGTCCGAGAATGCACCCCGAGAAGCCGACCGCCCCGCTGGCCGTCCCGCTGGCCGTCCTGCTGCGGGCCGTCCGCCACCCCGTCACCCGCTGCCTGGTCGCCTGCCTGGCCGGCGCCGTCGCGGCGGCCGCCGCCGAACCGGCCGGCTCGGGCGCCGCCGCCGGTGGGTGTCCGGCGCGCCGCGGCCGCTGAACACCCCCGGCGGGCCTATCGTCGGCCGCCATGCACGCGATCCTGCACGCACTGTCCATCGCCGGATCGATGACCTGGGAGATCACCTGGGCGCTGGTCCTCGGTTTCCTGCTCTCCGCTGTCGTCCAGGCCGTCGTCCACAAGTCGACGGTGGTCCGGCTGCTCGGCGACGACCGCCCGCGCACCCTCGCCGTCGCGGCCGGACTCGGGGCGGCGTCCTCCTCCTGCTCGTACGCGGCCGTCGCGCTGGCCCGCTCGCTGTTCCGCAAGGGCGCGAACTTCACGGCGGCGATGGCCTTCGAGATCGCCTCGACCAACCTGGTGGTCGAACTCGGCGTCATCCTGGCCCTGTTGCTGGGCTGGCAGTTCACCGCCGCGGAGTTCGTCGGCGGCCCGGTGATGATCCTGCTGCTCGCCGTGCTGTTCCGCCTGCTGCTGCGCGAGCCGCTGCTGCGGGAGGCCCGCGAGCAGGCGGAGCACGGCCGTGCGGGCTCGATGGAGGGCCACGCGGCGATGGACATGTCGGTGGCGGGCGAGGGCTCCTTCACCCGCCGGCTGCTGTCCCGCCCGGGCCTCACCGCGGTCTCGCACGTGTTCGTGATGGAGTGGGCCGCGATCCTGCGGGACCTGGTCGTCGGTCTGCTGATCGCCGGCGCGATCGCCGCCTGGGTGCCCGACTCCTTCTGGCAGGCCTTCTTCGTCGTCGACCACCCGCTGGCCGCCAAGCTCTGGGGCCCCCTGGTCGGCCCGCTGGTCGCGATCGCGTCCTTCGTCTGCTCGATCGGCAACGTGCCGCTGGCGGTGGTGCTCTGGAAGGGCGGCATCAGCTTCGGCGGCGTGGTCGCGTTCATCTTCGCGGACCTGCTGATCCTGCCGATCCTCACCATCTACCGGAAGTACTACGGCGGCCGGATGGCCCTCTTCCTCCTCGGCACCTTCTACACGGCGATGGCCCTGGCCGGGTACGCGGTGGAACTCCTCTTCGGCTGGGCCGGCCTCGTCCCCGACCAACGGAACGCGGAGATCCCGATGTCGGGCATCACGTGGAACTACACCACCTGGCTCAACATCGCCTTCCTCCTCCTCGCCGCCCTCCTGGTGACCCGCTTCCTCCGCACCGGCGGCGCCCCCATGCTCCGCATGATGGGCGGCACCCCGGGGAGCGATCACCCCTGACGCCATCCCGATTCAAGTACGCTCCACACCGGTGGACTTCACGCCCGTGACCGCGGACCTGACACGGACCGGGAACACCGCCGCGCTGCGCCGGATGCTGCCCGAAGCCCTGCCCTGGAGCACCTTCCTGCCCGACGGGGACCTCGACACCCTGCTCACCGACCTGGTCGACACGGCCCGGCGAACGGCGGCGCCGGACGACCTCGCCCCTGTCGCACTGCTGCTCACCCAGTGGAAGCACAGCGCCGAGGCTTACGCGGACCCCGCGCTGCACGCCCTCCTCACCCGCACCCCCGAGGGCGACCTCGGGCCCGTCCCCATGCCTGTCGCCGCCGAGTGAGTGGGCGGGAAGGGGTCTGCGCGAGAAGTCGGCCCGGCCGAC
>NZ_JBEXJK010000736.1:0-1840 GCF_040609095.1 Kitasatospora sp. NPDC004799 | reverse complement strand
GAGCGGCCGTCGGGCGCGGCCAGGGCCGGGGCGTGGCAGGCCGACGGCGGGTCCGAGCGCCCCGGCGGCGGGCGGGCGGGGACGGAGCGCCGGCCATGAGGGTGCTGCACATCGTCACCGGCCTGGCCGCCGGCGGCGCCGAGCGCCAGCTCCACCTGCTGCTGCGGCACCTGCCGGCGCACCAGCAGTGCGAGGTGCTCGCCCTGACCAACCCCGGCACGGTCGCCGCCGCGCTGCGCGCCGACGGCGTCACCGTCCACCACCTCGGCATGCGCGGCAACCGGGACCTCGGCGCGCTGCCCCGGCTGGTCCGGCTGGTCCGGGCCGGCCGCTACGACCTGGTGCACACCCACCTCTACCGGGCGCAGCTGTACGGCCGGCTGGCCGCCCGGCTGGCCGGGGTGCGCGCGGTGGTCTCCACCGAGCACTCGCTGCACGCCGGGGTGATCGAGGGCCGCCCGGTCACCCGGGGCGTCAAGGGCCTCTACCTGGCGGCCGAGCAGCTCGGCAGCACCACCGTCGCGGTCTCCCGCCAGGTCGCCCAGACGCTGCGCTCCTGGGGCGTCCCGCCGGCCCGGATCGCGCTGATCCCGAACGGCATCGACACCGCCCGCTACCGCCTCCCGCCCGCCGAGCGGGTCGCCGTCCGCCGCCGACTGCGGGCCGAACTCGGTCTGCCGCACGGGAGTTGGGTGGTCGGCGGGGTGGGCCGGCTGGTCCCCGGCAAGCGCTTCGAGGTGCTGGTCGAGGCGCTCGCCGACCTCGACCCGGCCACCCGGCTGGTGCTGGTCGGCGAGGGCCCGGAGCGCGCCGCGCTGGAGCACCGGGCCGGCGAACTCGGCGTGCGGGAGCGGCTGGTGCTCACCGGCGAGCGCGACGACGTGCCCGAACTGCTGGCCGCGCTGGACGTGCTGGCCGCCCCCTCCACCGCGGAGACCTTCGGCCTCGGCGTGCTGGAGGGCCTCGCGGCCGGGCTGCCGGTGCGGCACAGCGCCTGTCCGGCGCTCGACGAACTCCCGCCCAGCGCCGCCCCGCAGGCCCGCCGGATCCCCTCCGAGCCGGCCGCCTACGCCGCCGCCCTGCGCGACCTGCGGCCGCTCAGCGGGCACATCGCCGACCCGCTGCCGCACCCCCCGGCCGTCGGCCACTACGACATCGCCCGGGTCGCAGCCGACCTGGGCGCCCTCTACGACCGGCTGGCCCGCGTCTGACCGCCCGCCACCGCCGGACCGCCGTACCAGACCCAAGGAGCAACACCCATGACCACACCGCGCCGAAGCGCCCGCCGCCTGGTCCGCCGCTGGTGGCCGGTGGTGCTCGCGGTTCCGCTGGGGGCCGTGGCCGGCGCCGGGTACGCCGTCGTCGCGCCCCCGTCGTACGCCGCCAACGCCTACGTCCTGGTGGTCGCGCAGAACCCCGGCGAGGCCGCGATCGCGACCAACTTCGCCCAGGCGTACGGCCGGCTGGCCGGCCAGCCGCAGGTGCTCGCCGTGGCGGCCGCCGAGACCGGCCACACCCGGTCGGAGATGGCGTCCCTGGTGCACGGGACGACCTCCCCGGACGCCCCGATGATCGAGATCACCGGCACCGGGAAGCGCCCCCAGGAGGCCGCCCGGACCGCCGACGCGGTGGCCCGCTCGCTGGTCTCCTTCGCCAACACCAGCAGCAAGGACACCAACGTCCGGCTGGTGACGCTGTCCCCGGCCGCGGCGCCGGACCGGCCGACCACCCCCTCCGGGAAGCTAGGACCACCAGCAGCCGGGGGACGCCCTCGCTCCCGGCGGCGGCGAAGGCCGCCGCGGTGTTGCCCGCCGAGGCGATGACCATCACCCCGGCCTGC
>NZ_JBEXJK010000735.1:0-1841 GCF_040609095.1 Kitasatospora sp. NPDC004799 | reverse complement strand
CCATCCCTGATCTTGCAGGGTATCCCCGGCTTTAGCCGGGGAGGGAATGCATCCTTGGTCCGGAGCCGCGAAGCGGCGGAGTTCTCTGCGTCTCCGGGGTGACGGTCAGATAGGCCGCGTCTGGCCTTCGATGTACTGGCGGACGATGCTGAGCGGAGCGCCGCCGCACGAGCCTGCGAAGTACGAGCGGGACCAGAAGACGGACCCGAGTCCGATCCGGTTGATGCGGCCGGTGTACTCGGCCCGCAGGTAGCGCGAGCTGACGCCCTTGAGTGAGTTGATCAGCTTGGACAGGGCGATCTTCGGCGGGTAGTGCACGAGCAGGTGCACGTGATCGGTCTCGCCGTTGAACTCGCGCAGCTCCGTCTCGAACTTGTCGCACACGTTCCGCATGATCTCTTCGCAGCGCTTGAGCATGGCGTCATCGAAGATCCCCTTGCGGTACTTGGTGACGAACACCAAGTGAGCGTGGAGGTTGTAGGCGACGTGACGACCGGTGCGGATATCGGCGTTGGGTTCCCAGCGAGGTGGCATACTCCAAGCGTATTATGATTACTCGTCAGCATCGAAAGGGGGTGGGCTGGATGATCCGTGCGTACAAGTTCCTCATGCGGCCCACCGTGGGCCAGGAGCAGGCGCTGACGGCGATGCTGCGGGACCACTGCGGCCTGTACAACGCCGCACTCCAGGAACGCCGCGACGCCTACCGGCACGTCTCAAAGACGAGCATCAAGTACGGCCAGCAGTCGGCCCAGCTCAAGGAGATCCGGGCGTTCGACCCGGAGCGCCAGGGGCGCTGGTCGTTCTCCTCCCAGCAGGCCACGCTTCGCCGGTTGGACAAGGCGTTCCAGGCGTTCTTCCGCCGGGTCAAGTCCGGTGAGACGCCCGGCTACCCGCGCTTTCGCGGGGTCAACTGGTTCGACACGGTGGAGTTCCCGAAGGACGGCGACGGGTGCCGCTGGGACTCCACCCCGCACGACCCCGTCACCCGCGTCCGCTTCCAGGGCGTCGGGCACGTCAAGGTGCACCAGCACCGGGCGGTGGTCGGCAAGGTCAAGACGGTCAGTGTCAAGCGCGAGGGCCGCAAGTGGTTCGTCGTGCTGACCGCCGAGCAGGACCGGCCCGAGCCCCTTCCCGCGACCGGCTCCGTGGTCGGCATCGACATGGGCATAGCCAACTTCCTCGCCGACTCCAACGGTGGCTTCGTCCCGAACCCGCGCCACGGGCGCAGCAACGCCGCGAAGCTCGAAGCCGCACAGCAGGCCCTCAGTCGCTTCCCGTGTGTGCGCCGGGACAAGCGCACCGCGAACCATCGCCGCGCCGTGGAAAAGGTCGCCAAGTTGCACGGCAAGGTACGCCGCCAGCGGCTCGACCACGCACACAAGACCTCCCTCGACCTGGTCCGTGAGCACGACTTCATCGCGCACGAGAACCTGACGATCCGCAACATGGTGCGCACCGCCGCACCCAAGCCCGACCCCGACAAGCCGGGCAGCTTTCTGCCCAACGGTGCGGCGGCGAAGACGGGCCTCAATCGTTCGATCTCAGATGCCGGATGGGGGGTGTTCCTGACGATCCTGCACGCCAAGGCTGAGAGCGCCGGACGGGAAGTAATCGCCGTGGACCCCCGCAACACGTCCCGCCAGTGCCCCCGCCCCGAATGCGGGCACACCAGCGCGGACAACCGGACCACTCAGGAGAAGTTCCACTGCGTCGCCTGCGGCCACGAGGCCCACGCTGACACAGTGGGAGCCACGAACGTTCTACGGGCCGGGCTGGTCCGTCGCGAAGCCCAACCGGCTTAGCGAGAAGCCCCCGGCTTCAGCCGGGGGAGGAGTCAC
>NZ_JBEXJK010000734.1:0-1842 GCF_040609095.1 Kitasatospora sp. NPDC004799 | reverse complement strand
GGCGCCGGTCGGCGCGTCGGCGGATCTCCGCAGCGGGCACGGCCGGGGCCGGTGCGGGCAGCTGCGTGCCGAGCAGCCGCAGCCGGTCGGCGAGGTTGTCGCGGATGGGGTCAGACACGGAGCTTTCCTTCCTCGCTGATCGGGGTCCGGTCGGTGAGTCTGGCCGCGAGCGCGGCCCGGCCGCGGGCGAGGCGGCTCTTGACGGCGCTGACGCCGGCGCCGGTCTCGGCCGCGACCTGCTCGACCGAGAGGTCGCACATGTGGTGCAGGACCAGGGCGCGCCGCTGTGCCTCGGGCAGGTCGCGGAGCGCGGTGACGAGGATCAGGTGCTCCTCGGTCGGCGGCTCGACGGTGGGCGGCTCCTGGCGGTGGTGGCGTCCCGCCAGGTGCAGGCCCCGGGCCAGACGCCGCCAGCGGGAGAGTGCCAGCCGCCAGGCCGTGGTCCGGATCCACGCCTCCGGAGCGTTGCCTGGGTCGAAGGTGCCCCTTCGGCCCCATGCGCGGATGAAGGCCTCCTGGACCACGTCCTGTGCTTCGGACCAGTTGCCGGTCAGCGCGTAGAGCTGCCCGGTCAGGCGGGAGAAGGACGCCGCGTAGAAGGCGTCGAACTCCTGTGGCGTCATCAAGGGCCTCTCTTCCGGGGCTGTCCGTCAGCTCGCGACACGGGCGGCTCGCGAGGAAGCACTCCTCGGCCACGGCGGGGGAGCCGTGCGTGGGCGGAGCCTCCCGGCCTGTACGCACGAGCGCCGTCCCAGGGTCGCACCGGTGGCCTATGAGCTGGATCACGTGCGCGGGGTGCGACCTGCCGGGCGCCGGGAGGCGTACAGGGGTGCCGGCGTCAACCGGACGCCCGCAGGAAGGGACACGGATTCATGCGTATCCGCCCGATCGTGCTCATCACCGCCACCGCCACCGCCGCGGCCATCGCGACCGCGGGGGGAATGGCCACCGCCGCGACCGGCACCTCCACGCCCGCCCCCGCGGCCCACGCCAAGCCCTCCGGTGCGCCCACCGCCACCGCCACGGCCTCCGGCAGCGGCTCGTCCGTCACCCCTGGGCCTGTCACCGCTGCGCCTGCCACCCCGGCGGCTTTCGCCGTCGGCAGCACGGCGACGGCTCCGATCGAGGCCGGGGCGGTCGCCGGGATCCTGGCCTCCTGCCTGGGCGCCGAGGCGTCGCAGTACCACGCGGTGATCGCGGTCCGCACTCCCGTCGCCTCGTCGGAAACCGACGGCGTGGTCGTCGCCGTCGACTCCGCCGGCCGGTACGTGCAGTGCGAGTCGAAGGGCGACAAGGGCAGCAGCCTGTCCGTCCCCGCGACGTTCATCAACGACCGCCTGTGGGGCGCCGGCCACCTGATCGAGTACTTCGACAGCTTCAGCGCGTCGGCCGGCGCCGGACAGGTCCTCTCGCTGGGCGCCGGGCACTACACGCCCGACGTCGCCAAGATCACCGTCAGCTACGGCGACGACCCGACCCAGTACCCGGCCCTCATGGCGGGCGGCGCGTTCGTCCACACCGCGGCCCTCACCACCGCCACCGACACCAACGCCTTCCCCCCGGCCCCCTACGTCCACGCCTACAACGCGGACGGCCAGGAGATCTACAACCAGAAGACCCAGCCCAACGTCAAGAACACCCACCCGTAAGCATGCTCCGGACGCTCGGTGGCGGGGCCGTCACCCCGGCGGGCAGCGGGCAGCCCGCCGACCCGCTCGTCGTCGGCGCCGAGCGCTTCTGACGTCGGGAGCGCGTGCCGACGGGCCCGGCCGAGAGCTCGCGTGAGAGCGCCGGCACTCCTGCGGGCGGGGGGTGCCCTGGACCACGGTGAAGTCGGTGGCC
>NZ_JBEXJK010000733.1:0-1852 GCF_040609095.1 Kitasatospora sp. NPDC004799 | reverse complement strand
GGCCTGACACCCCCGTCTATTTGGCCGCGCGGAATGGGGCCGGGGTGGGTGCCGGTGTCCCTGGCGCCGCCCCACCCCCCCACCGCCGCCCGTGGGCCGCCGCCCGGTGCGCAGGCCGAGCGACTCCTCCAGGCCGGCGGTGAACTCGCTGACGAAGCCCGACTGCCGGTCGTGCGCGCGGAAGCGGTCCAGCGCCGTGCGCAGCCGGCCGCGCACCTCCGGCTCCCGGCCCCGCGCCAACAGGTGGGCGGCGTACGACTGTTCGGCCAGGGCGTGCAGGTACAGCAGGCCGGCCTCCTCGCAGGCGGCGAGCAGCCGGTGCCAGGCGAGGTCGGCGGCGTCGTCGCGGACGGTCGGCGGCAGCGCCTGCGCCTCGGTCAGCAGCGACCAGAGGTGGACCTGGGTGACGGGCGTGGGCGGCAGCAGCTCCCGGGCCTCGCGGGAGCGGCGCTGGGCGCCCTCCCGGTCCCCGACGGCCAGGCTCACCCAGCCCTGGTGCACCTTGGCGTCGACCAGCCGCCGGCGGTCGCCGGACTCCAGCGCGAGCGCGGTGGCGGCCGCCGCCAGCCGTTCGGCCTCGGCGGAGTGGCCGAGCATCGCGGTGACCAGCCCCAGCGTGGCGAGCGCCCGGACGCGGGCGGACGCGGCGGCGGGCCCGGCGGACTCGGCGACGGCCACCGCCTTCCGGGCCGCCTCCGCGGACTCGTGCCGGCGTTCCAGCGCGACCAGGGCCTGCGCCCGGGAGGTGAGCAGCAGCGCGACCGCGACCTGGTCGCCGCACCGCTCGGCCGCCGCCTGCCCCAGCCGGGCGCAGGCGAGCCAGTCGGTGAAGCGGCTGGCGCCGTAGTAGAGCGAGCCGCTGGTCAGCGCGAGCCGCCAGGCGCGGGCCGGATCGGTGTCGGGGGCCGCGACCAGCGCGGCGACCGCCGGCTCCTCGGCGTCGAACCAGTCGAGCGCGGTGCGGATGTCGACGGCGGCCGGCACCGCCGGCCCCTCCTGCGCCGGGCCGGCGGGCGGGGCGGTGTCCTCCTGCCCGGGGTCCAGGAAGGAGCCGCAGTGCCGCAGGGCGGCGAGGTAGTGGTCGGCCAGGCGTTCGCGCAGCAGCCGCCGGTGCCGTTCGGGCCGTTCGGCGAGCAGCCCGGCGCCGTACAGCCGGACCAGGTCGGTCCGGGCGTGCCGGCCGGGGGCGGTGCCGGTGAGCAGGTGGTGGGAGGCCAGTTCGCCGAGCGCCCGGTGGGCGGTGGCGGTGGCGCCGCCCAGCAGCGCGGCGCTCGCGGCGGTGTCCACCTCGCGGCCGGGGTGGGCGGCCAGGGCGGTGAGCAGTTCGGCCGCGGGTGCGGAGAGCCGGCGGTGGGTCAGCCGGAGCCGGGCCGCGACGGAGAGCGTGCCGTCGGCGTCCAGGACGGCCAACCTGGTCCGCTCGTCGGCGAGTTCGGCGACCAGCTCGGCGACCGTCCAGTCCGGCCGGGCGGCCAGCCGGGCGGCGGCGATCCGCAGGGCGAGCGGCAGGTGGTCGCAGAGCCCGGCGAGCCGGGCGGCGGCCTCCGGCTCGGCGCGCAGCCGTTCGGGCGTCAGGGCGCGCTCCAGCAGGTGCTGGGCGTCGTCCTCGGGCAGTTCGGCCAGGCGCAGCAGGGCGGCCCCCTCCAGGGCGACCAGGCCCTCCAGCGGGCCCCGGCCGGTGACCACGGCGGTGGCGGCGGGGCCGGCGGGCAGCAGGTCGGCGACCTGGTCGGCGTCGGCGGCGTCGTCCAGCAGGACCAGCAGCCGCCGGCCCCGGGTGCGCTCGCGGTAGAGCGCGGCCCGGGCGGCGCGCCCGGCGGGGATGCCGTCCTCCGGTACGCCGAGCGCGCGC
>NZ_JBEXJK010000732.1:0-1865 GCF_040609095.1 Kitasatospora sp. NPDC004799 | reverse complement strand
GGTCCGGGAGGCCGCCGCCGGGCGCCCCGGGCGGGTCCGCCGGGGGACCGGGCTGCTGCTCCTGCACGGCTCCAACTACGGCGCCTGCCGGGAGTTCAGCCGGCAGCTCGCGGAGGCCGCCGCCGACCTCGGCTGCGAGACCGAGTCGGCCCCGCTGGACGCCTACGCGGACGGGCTGCCCACCGACCGGCCGGTGGTGATCACCGCCGCCTCGTACAACGGGCAGCCGACCGACGACGCCGCCCGGTTCGTCCGCCGCCTCCAGGAGGCCGGCTCGGCGGACGGCACGGCCGACGGCGTCGCGTACGCGGTGCTGGGCATCGGCGACCGCACCTACGCCGCGACCTACCAGCGCGTCCCGGCGCTGATCGACGACCGGCTCGCCGAGCTCGGCGGCACCCGGCTGCTGGACCGGGCGGAGGCCGACGCCTCCGGCGACCTGTCCGGCACCGTCCGGCAGTTCACCGAGGCGCTGCGCGAGGCCCTGCTGGAGCGCTACGGGGACGCCGACGCCCCCGCCGCGCCGCAGCCGGAGGCCGCCTTCTCGGTGACCGAGGTGACCGGCGGCCCGCTGGCCGCGCTGGCCGCCCGGCACGACATGGCGGAGCTGACCGTCACCGCCGTCGGCAGCCTGACCGACCCCGCCTACCACCGGGTCAAGCGGCTGGTCCGCCTCGCCCTGCCGGAGGGCACCGGCTACCGCACCGCCGACCACCTCACCGTGCTCCCGGCCAACGACCCGGAGCTGGTCGAGCGCGCCGCCAAGCTGGTCGGCGCCGACCCGGAGACGGTGCTGGGCATCGTGGCGCACCGGCGCACCGGGCCGGCCGTCGACCGCCCGCTGACGGTGCGCGAACTGCTCACCCACCACGTCGAGCTGCAGGACCGCCCGAGCGCCGAGCAGCGCGCCGTGCTGGCGGAGCTCAACCCCTGCCCGCCCGAGCAGGCCGCGCTGCGGGCGCTGCCCGAGGACGACCCGCGCACCCTGCTGGACCTGATCGAGGACCACCCGGCCGTGCAGGAGCGGCTCAGCTGGCCGGTGCTGCTGGAACTGCTGCCGCCGATCCGGCCGCGGCACTACTCGATCTCCTCCTCGCCCGCCGGCGACCCGGGCCAGGTGGAGCTGATGGTCTCGGTGCTCAGCGGCCCGGCCCGCTCGGGCCGGGGCACCTACCGGGGCACCGGCTCCGGCTACCTCGACCGGGTGGCCGTCGGCGACACCGTGCTGGCCCGGGTCCAGCCCTGCCGGGAGGCGTTCCGGATCGGGCACCGCACCCCGGTGGTCATGATCGCGGCCGGCACCGGCCTGGCACCGTTCCGCGGCGCCGTCGCCGACCGCCGGGCGCTGCTCGCCGAGGGGGCCGGGCTCGCCCCGGCGCTGCTGTACTTCGGCTGCGACGACCCGGAGGCGGACTACCTGCACCGCGGCGAGCTGGAGGCGGCCGAGCGGGCCGGCGCGGTCTCGCTGCGGCCCGCCTTCAGCGAGCGGCCTCAGCACGGCCGGCGCTTCGTGCAGGACCGGATCGCCGCCGAGGCGGCCGAGGTCTGGGAACTGCTCGAAGCGGGCGCCGAGGTGTACGTGTGCGGCGACGGGGCCCGGATGGCGCCGGGTGTCCGGGCGGCCTTCCGGGCGCTGTACCGGGAGCGCACCCCGGGGGCCGACGAGCAGCGGGCGCAGGCCTGGCTGCAGGGGCTGGTCGAGGCGGGGCGGTACGTCGAGGACGTGTACGCGGGCTGAGCGGCCGCGCCACGAACACGGCCGTCGGCCCCGCCGCCCGAAGTCCCCGGCGAAGAAGGTGAAGAAGGTGATCGCGAGGGCGGCGGCGCCCAGCGCCCCGGCCGTGCGGCCGGGCGGCCGGTCGCGG
>NZ_JBEXJK010000731.1:0-1884 GCF_040609095.1 Kitasatospora sp. NPDC004799 | reverse complement strand
GAGGAGGTCCGCGTGGCGGATTCGCCGCACCGGGCCGCGCGGGGGGAGGCAGGGCCGTCAGCCGGCCGCCGAGGCGGCCCCGCGCTCCGCCGGGGCGTAGCCGTGCTCCGCCGCCAGCACCGGACGCAGCGCCCGGATCGCGTAGAAGTTGCGGGACTTGACCGTCCCCGGCGGCACCCCCAGCCGGGCCGAGGCCTCCAGCACCGAGCGGTCCTTGAGGTGCAGCTCGACCAGCACCTCGCGGTGGTGCTTCTGCACCCGGCGCAGCGCCAGCGCGATGTCCCGGGCCACCACCACCTGCTCGTACGGGTCGTCGGCGACCGGCTTGTCCTCCACCGGCTCGCCGATCACCTCCTTGGCGCGGGCGGCGGCCATCCGGTAGTGGTCGATCGCGATCCGCCGGGCGACCGTGAACAGCCACGGCCGGCTCGCCTCCGGCCCGGCGGCCAGCGCCTCCGGGTGCTGCCAGGCGCGCAGCAGGGTCTCCTGGAGGATGTCCTCGGCCTTGCCGCGGTCCCCGCCGGTCGCCCGCAGCAGCGCACGCAGCAGGTAGCCGCCGTGCAGCCGGTGGATCTCGGCGAGCGTGTCCGGGTCGAGGGTCGGACGGGCCGGGGCGGTGACGCCCTCCGGCGCGGCCGCCGGACCCTCGGACGGCGGGGTGACGGACGTGGACTGGGCGACGGACGGCATCGACACGCGCTACCTCTCAGGTCGGGCAGGGGGCGCAGCACGGGCAGGGACATGCTGGGCACCGGCCGGACAACCCCGGCGGTGGCTGCGACAGCACACTGCCGGAGGCCGCCAAGTCCGCACCAAGGATCCGCCAACGCCCCGGCGGGGGCGCTCGGCCCGGCCCCCGGATGCCGCTGTTGGCGGGCGGCGGCGACTGTTGGCCGATCGTTAGCGGCCGTGAGCCGCGGCCCTTTTCGCCACCCGCCGCGACGGCGCCCGGCCCGCGGCGGTGCCGGGCCCGCGGCGGTGCCGGCCGGTCAGCGCCCGGTCAGCGCGCTGAGCAGCTCGCCCACCCCGTCCTCGCCGCGGTGCTCGATCAGCACCGCGACCCAGGTCGCCAGCCGCTGCCGCTCCGCCGCCGACCACCGCGGGGCCGACGGGTGCTCGTCCACCACCAGCGCCGTCGCCACGCCCAGCAGCCCGGGCTCGGGCCGCGGCCACCACCGCCCCTCCGGCACCGCGCGCAGCGCCAGCCGCCGGGCGACCGCGATCACCTCCTCCGCCTCCGCCTCCGGCACCGCCAGCCCGGCCGGGCCGGCCGCGCTCGGCTCCCCGGCCCGCACCAGGGCCGCGACGAACTCCCGCACCTCCGGTCCGTCCGCGGCCAGGCCGCGCCCCTCCCCCGTCCCGTTCACGGCACTCACGCTCCTTCCGACTCGGTGGCACTCGGCGGGCGCCGGGTGCCACCGAACGACGGTACCGATCGGTAGCCGCTCGGGCGGAGGGTTTTTCGATGCGGCCCCTCCCGATGTCAAGGGGCGCTCGGTGCACCCTCACCCGCTCAACGGACCTTCCAGTGCGGGCGGTTCAGTGAACCGGAACGACTCCTTCAGCCGTAGTCCCGGCTGTACGGGCCGGCCGAACCGGAGGCACCGGTCCGGCGCTCCTTGGACCGGGAGTCCTTCCGATGGCTTTCTCCGACGGCACCGCAGGGGCGGGCTGCACCCCCCAGGCCGCACCCGACTACTCGCCGACCGCCTGGCCCGAGCCGGTCGCGCTGGCGCCCCGGCGCCCGCTCGACCCGCTCGGCACCGTGCTCATCCCGCCGGCCGAACGGCAGCTGTTCACCCGGGCGTCGGGCGTCGAACCGGCTCCGGCCGCGCCGGTCCCGGTCGCGCCGGTCCCGCTCGTGCTGCCCTCGGTGGCGCCGCC
>NZ_JBEXJK010000730.1:0-1892 GCF_040609095.1 Kitasatospora sp. NPDC004799 | reverse complement strand
ATCGCGGGCCGGCGATCGAGGTGCCGCCGAGGTGCAGCGCGCCCAGCTCCCGGGCCGTCAGCTCCAGGTCGGCCGCCGCCGTGGTGGGCCGGCACTCGCCGCCCTCGGGGCCGGTGCGCAGCCGGAACCGCCGCTCGTTCCACGGGCAGAGCGGGTCGGTGACGTCCAGGACGACGTCGGTCTCGGCGGCGTAGCCGCGCTGCTCCAGCGCCCGGTCCACGTCCACCAGCCGGACGTGCAGCTGGTCGCGCAGGACGGGCGCCGCGCTGCGGGGGTCGGTGAGCAGGGCGAGCACCGGGTCGTCCACCGGCCGGTCGGCGACCACGCTGCCGGCGAGGTCGACGTCGAGCAGGGCGCGCCAGAGCGCCGCGTAGGAGGCGGGGTCGCGCGCGAACAGCTCGCGCACCGCCACCTCGTAGCGCGGCACCGAGTCCACCCAGGCCGCGGTCAGCCGGTAGAGGGCGTAGCCGGACGGCTTCCCCTCCTCCTCGACCACCAGGCAGAGCAGCTGCCCGCTCCCGCCCCGGTGGTCGGGCAGGTCCAGGACGGCCCGGGCGGCCCAGACCTCGTCCCGGCGCAGCATCCCGGGGCGTTCCCCGACGCACTGGGCGTAGACCGCGGTGATCGCGGCGCGGTGCTCCTCGGGCGTGCCGATCCGGACGGTCCGCTCGCCGCCGGCCGTCGGGCGCAGCTCCCGGGCGTACCGGTGGATCCGCACCTTGGCGGCCTGGCTGGCCAGGCCGAACCCGAAGCGGCCGTAGATCCCGGCCTCGGTGGTGTTGAGGGCCGCCACCGCCTCGCCGCCGCTCTCGTGCAGGGTGTGCAGGACGCGCAGCACCATGCCGCTCATCACGCCGCGCCGGCGGTGCTCGGGCGCGACGGTCACGTAGCCGAGGCCGGCCACCGCGCGGGGGCCGCCCGGCAGGGTCATCTCCAGGGAGTAGACGGCACAGGTCCCGCAGACCCGGCCGCCGGTCCGCGCGACCAGCGAACGCTTCGGTTCGAAGATCGAGGCCGCCGAGGCGTGGTAGTCCACGGAGTGCCCGTAGCCCCCGTACGCCAGTTCCGCGACCGGAACGAGATCGTCCCAGGAATCCGCGGTGGATATCTCCGGGACAGCAGAGAATTCGGGCATGCGTATCACGCGCTCCTCGCGTACTGAAGTTTCCCGGGAATTCAGATCTTGACGGGTCCGGAATGTGAGACGGCGCGTTTCCCGAGACGGGTGGGACCAGCGCACACGGACATCCGATGACCGGATCACGTCAGAAGTCACAGGTATAGCACGATCGAACCACGTGGCGTCAAGGAGCCGGAACCGCCCCACTGTTCACCGCCGCAGAACAATGATCGGTATTCGCAACCGGAATTCGAAGGTTCGCATTCAGTGCTCTTGTGATCAATGGAAGATTCACTCAGACTCGGCTGCGGCGGATGATCCCTGGCCTTCCAGCGATCCATTCTGGTCCGCCCCTGCCCGTTTCTCTGACCACAGCGAGGAGACAGGTATGTCCAACCCCAGGTTCATCGCCGGCAACACGCCCGTCGGCGACTGGCAGCAGCACGTCGAGGAGGACAACGGCACCGGCATCTACATCGACGTCGACACCTCCGCGGGCAACTTCAGCGAGACGCCGGTCTACACCGCCAACCTCTGCGGCCGCGACTCGATGTGGACGACCACCGGCGGGAACACCATCTACACCCCGACCTCGAAGGGCTTCCGGATCTACGTCCGCTGGCAGGACGGCCGTCCGCTGACGGTCGACTACGCGGTGAGCCACGGCTGGTACATCAGCTGGGTGGCGACGGAGGTCTGAGCACCCCGCTCCCGTTGAGGCTCTGATCCGCTCCCGGGCCGGCCGGCGCCCGCACCTGCTGCGGCCGCGGAC
>NZ_JBEXJK010000729.1:0-1934 GCF_040609095.1 Kitasatospora sp. NPDC004799 | reverse complement strand
CACCGTCCCGTCGGAGCGGACGGTGAGGCCGGGCCAGTCCTCGTGGTCGATCTCCGCGACGATCTGCACCTGCTGCCCGATCGCCTCGGCCAGGGAGGTGGCGAGCCCGCCGGCCCGGTTGAGCACCGTCGCGCCGTACGGGCGCAGGGCGGCGCGGGCCCGGCCGAGGGCGGCCGCGCCGTCGGTGCCGGGGGCGAGCCGCACCTCGATCCGGTCCACCCGGGCGCCCGGGGCGTTGGCGGGGGTGACGTACAGCCCGTTGTCGCCGAGGCCGTCGCGCAGCACGGCGGCGACCCGCAGGACCGTCCGGCTGCCGTCGGCCCGGACCACCGGGACCGGCTCGCCGACCGTACGGCCCCACTCGGCGGGCAGGACCAGGGAGCCGTCGTCGAGGTCGGCCGGGGAGCCGGCCAGCAGGGGGAGCCGGGCGAGGGCGGCCAGGCCGGCCGGGTCGGCGGCGCGGGCCTCGGAGCGGACGGTGACGCCGTCCGGCTCGTCGAGGGCCAGCGGCGTGGGCGCGGTCGCCGAGACGGCCGTCACGCCGGGGACGGTCCGCAGCGCGGCCAGCAGCGGCGCGGCCGGACCGGCGGGGCGGACGACCAGGTCGGCGGCGGTCCGGGCACGGGCCTCGGCGGCCCGGGCGGCGCTCACCGTGTCCAGCGCGCCCGCCAGCGAGCCGGTCAGCGCCACCGCCACCAGCACCGGCGCCGCCACCGCACCCGTACGGCGCAGCGCGGCGGCGGCGTTGGCGGGCACCAGCCGGCCCGCGTAGCCGGTCGCGCGGGCGGGCAGCAGCAGGCCGAGCGCCCGGACCAGCGGCGGCGCCAGGAGCGGGGCGAGCAGGCCGGCCGCGCAGATCAGCCACATCGGCTGGGTGGTGTACGTCTTGCGGTGCAGCAGGTCGGCCGGGTCCGTGGCGAGCGCGGTGCCGGCCAGCGCGGCGGCGGTGAGGAACAGGCCCAGGCCGAGCAGCAGCCGACCACGGGTCAGCACCCCGGTGTCCAGGTCGGCCGCGCGCAGGGCGTCCAGCGGACCGACCCGGCCCGCGCGGCGGGCGGCCACCGCGACCCCGCCCAGGGCGACCAGCAGGCCGGTCCAGAACGCGGCGTGCAGCGGCCAGGCCGCGCCGCTCGGCGTGAAACCGGGCGGGGCCATGCCGACCCGGGACAGCCACCGGACGAGCGCGGGCGCGCCGAGCCGGCCGAGCAGGCAGCCGGTGGCGGAGGCCGCCGCGCCCAGCAGCAGCGCCTCGGCGAGCACCGTGCGGCGGACCTGCGCCCGGGTGGCCCCGGCCAGCCGGAGCAGGCCGAGCTCGCGGCGGCGCCGGACGACGGCGTAGGAGTAGGTGGAGGCGACGACGAACGCCGAGACGAACGCGCTCACCCCGCCGGCGGTGCCGAGGGCGGCGACCAGCGAGACCAGCTCCCCGCCGCCGGGCGGCGCGTCGATCGCGGCGGCGAGGCCCAGCAGCATCACGGCGGTCATCGCGACGCCGAGGGCGAGGGCGAGGAAGGCGCCGAGCAGGGAGGGCCAGCGCGCGGCCAGCGAGGAGAGGGCGATCCGCAGCGTTCTCATGGCGTCCAGCGAACCGGCCGGGGGCGGGGGCGGTCAGCAGCCCGGGGCCTACTCCACGGGGTAGGGCGGGCCCTACCCGTAGGGGAGGCCCCCGACGTCGGGCCCCGCCAGGTCGGGGGAGGCGTCGGGGAAAAGGTAGGCCGGGCCCTACCGCCGGGCCGTGGGCCACGTGCCTAGGCTGGGACGGGATTCCACGCGGGGACTCCCGCGACGGAGGGAGCAGGGTGAGCGGGGGCGCGGCGACCACGGCGGCGGGGTCGGCCGGGCGGAGCCTCTGGGCGCCGCCCGCCCGCCCCGGGTTCCTGCGCTCCGGCGCCCCCTGGCGGGCGGTCGGCTACCTGCTGGCCACCGGCCTGAGC
>NZ_JBEXJK010000728.1:0-1937 GCF_040609095.1 Kitasatospora sp. NPDC004799 | reverse complement strand
AACCGCGGTGGGCGATCACCTGGACGTGCGGCACGGTGCGGGCCGGGGTCGAGGAGAGGTCTGGCCAGGCTGCGGTGCGACGGGCTGTGGCTGGACGGGCTGGGGCGCGACCGGGCCCGGCTGGTACCCGTGCGGCGGGGCGACCGGGCCGGTCGCCGGCGCGGGCGCGGACACCGGCGCGGCCCAGGGCAGGGCGGCCGGATCGGACGCGGGTCGCTGGTGCAGGGGGCTACCGCGCACGGAGCACCTCCCCGGGGTCGTGCGGGTACGGCCCGCTCGCATCGTCCTGACGGTCCGTCACAACCGGTTGCTGGAGCGGGTACCGGTCGTCCGGTTCGCCGTAGGGGGCGGACTGGACGTGCGCCGGGAACGGTGCCGGCGCGGCCGGCTGCGGCGCCAGCCCGGCCAGCGGCGCCACCGGACCGGTGGTGATCACCGGTGGCGCGGGCTGCGGCGGGGTGTACGAGGGCTGCTCGCCCTCGGCCGCCCCGTAGCCCGACCGGCCGTACCCGGACCGGCCCTGCCCGGACTGGCCGTGGGCAGCAGCGCCGTACGCACCGGGCGGGTACGCGGTCCGGCCGTGGCCGCCCGGCCCGTACCCGGACTGGCCGTACCCCGGCTGGGCGTACCCCGACTGGCCGCCCGACCCGTACGCCGACTGCCCGTACGGGCCCGGCGCGGGAGCAGGGACCGGCCCGGCCGCGGGCATCGACGGCTGCGGCGCCATCGGCACCGGCGGGGTCGGCATCGGTGCGGCCGGCACCGGGCCCATCGGCGCCGGGCCCATCGGCACCGGGCCCATCGGCACCGGGCCCGTCGGCACCGTCGGCACCGGAACCTGAGGCGTCGGCGCCCCCGCCGCGACCGGACCCGCCGCCGGGCCGCCCGCCGTCAGCTGGGCCGGCGCCGCGTCCTGCACCGCGCCCGGCGCGAGCCGCTGGCGCCGGCGGCGGATCAGCAGCTGCACCTCGTCCGCCGCCGACCGCGCCGTCCGCATCAGCTCCGAACGGATGAACCGCCGGTCGGTGGTGTCCCCGCCGTCGGAGAGCACCTTCGCCGTCCGGGCGGCGTGCGGCAGCACCCCGAGCACCGGCAGCCCGAGCTCGCGGGAGACCTCCGCCCGGGTGTACGGGCCCTCGGCGACCAGCAGCAGCCCGAGCGCGTCCGCCCCGGTGCCGGCCGAGGCGAGGTCCTCGGCCAGGGCGGCGAGCCGGGGCCGGACCGAGCTCAGCCCGCGCAGCGTGGTGCGCACGGTCGCCACCACCACGTCGGCGCGGCGGGCCAGCACCGCGCTGTGGCCGGTGGCGCCGGAGCGGCCGAGGTCCACGATGACGTCGTAGCCCTGCTGCTCCACGCCGTGCAGCAGTTCGGCGAGCGGCTCCCAGGTGTAGGCGAGGCCGGGCGCCTGGGTGGGGTCGGTCAGCCCGGGCAGCAGCAGCCGTTCGGCGTTGCCCTCGGGCGAGAGGTCGATCAGCTGCTCCCAGATGGTCTGCGCGAGCAGCCCGCGCCGGTCGGCGACGGCCAGGTTGCGCAGCCCGTACACCGCCTCGACCCGGCCCTCCAGGGCGCCGGCGAGCACCGCGCCGCCGTCCGGGTCGGCCTCGACCAGCAGGATCCGCCGGCCGGGCGGCAGCGGCCAGGACAGCAGCAGTGCCAGGGCGGTGGTGGTCGCGCCCGGCGCGCCCGGGCCGCCGACCACCGCGATCACGGCCATCAGGCGCCGCCCGTCGCGGCCGGGGCCCCCGGCGCGGCGGCACCGCCGGGGGTAGCGGCGCCCGGCGCGGTGGCTCCCGGGCTGGTGGCCGCGGGGTTGCCGGCGGCGGGGTTGGCGGCCCCCGGATTGCCCGCATCTCCCGGGCGGTGTGGGACCGGTGGGACGAGATCACCCCGCGAGCGCCGTCAGCCCGTCCAGCGCCGGCTCGTTCAGCAGGTTGACC
>NZ_JBEXJK010000727.1:0-1943 GCF_040609095.1 Kitasatospora sp. NPDC004799 | reverse complement strand
GTAAGCGGCCGCCCGCGCACCCGCGTTGGCCGCACGGGCCGCCGACAGAGCCGTCCTCGCCGCCGCACCCGCACGGTCGGCCGCACTGGCGGCCCTGTTCGCCGCCTCCGTGGCCCGGGCCGCGTCGTTACCGGCCTGCTGCGTCTCGGACGCGGCCAACGCGGCGGCCTTCATGGCCTCCTGCGCCTCGTGGACCGCCGTGTTCTTCGCCTCGATCGCCGCGGCCGACTCCTGGGCCGCCTGCGCGCCCGCATCCTTCGCCTGCTGCACCAGCAACGCGATACTCGCGCGCTCCATGTCACGGTTCTGCGCCACGTACTGACCGGACGCCAGGAAGTCACGCACGTCCTGGATCGACCCGTTCAGCGCCGCACGCGCCGCCGCCTGGGTGTTCACACCACCGGAACTCAGGATTTGGACCAGCTTGACCCGGTCGTCGGCGTCCTTGGCCGTGAACTGGGTCTCCGTCAGGAACCGCTGCAGATCGTCACTGGTGTTGCCGCGCAGCGCGGCGTCACCCGCGGCCTGCAGACTGGGGCCGGCGCCCGTCGCGGGGTCGGTGATCCGGGTGATCCACAGCCGCCGGTCGGCGTTGAGGGCCTCCTGCCAGCCGCTCTGCAGGAAAGCACGTCGATCCGCGGCCGTCCCCTCGATCGCCTTGTCGGCGGCCTCCCGGACCTTCGGACCGCCCACGCTGGAGATCTGCGTGGCCGCGAGCAGGTCGTCCGCGCTCTGCGCCCCGGCGAGCACGTTGTCGACGAACTGCTTCACGTCCTGGTCGGAGCCGGCCAGCGCGGCCTCGGCCAGCTCGTGCGTACGGGGACCGCTGTTGAGCCACGCCTGCAACGCCACGTCGCGGGCGCTCAGCTGGACCTCACCGCCGGTCGGCTCGGTCGCAGCGGCGGACTGGATGCCCGATCCCACCAGACCTGCCGTCAGGGCGAGGGGAAGCAAGCCCAGGGAGAGCCTGCCCAACAGCGGCGGCCTTCCCCTTCCTCGCCGTCCTGAACGGGATATCGAAGGGTGCACTGGAAACCTCCACTGTCGATGTCGGCCGAATCCCGGCCACAGCGGGGCCCAACAATAAGTGACGCCGCATCAGAGCGTCCACGAATTCCGGAAGTTGCCAGGCGAATCAACCGCGATGAAACGCCCGGCGGTGAGCATAGCCAAGCAAATACAGCCGCATCGCCAACAAGCACCCAATGGTCTTGAAAGCGTGACATCCTGCCTGGCCAGCAGCCGAAAGCGGTTGTCCGGGCACCGGCCGATCTGGTTCGATGGATCGGATTCCGGCCTGCCGCCTCAGTGTCCGCCGCGCAGTCACTTCGGGTCATTCACGCGAGGAATGACGTCACGTCATGCCAGGCTGGTTGGCTCACAATTCAGGCCGGTCGCCCGATTCCGAAGATCTGCCCATCAGGGCAACACCAGATGAACGAATAGGATCAGACATGTCAAAGCGCTTGTCCCGCTTGCTCGTTGGCGGCGCGGTCGCCGTGGCCGCCACGCTCGGCGCCACCGCTCTCGCCTCCGCCGACGGCTCCCCCGCGGACAACTCGGCCGCGCCGCCGGCCGTCGAGGACTTCGTCCACCCCGGCCCGGCCCCGTACCCGAACGTCAAGCTGCTGCGCGGCGACGGCCACATCCTGCTGTCCGACTGCGCCGTCGACGACCAGATCAGCGTGCTCAGCTTCGACCTGCCCAACAGCAGCGGCAACAAGATCTGCTTCCGCGCCACCAGCAGCACCGGCTACCTCGCCGTCGAGGTCCCCAACGTGTACCGGATCCGCACCGACGACTACTCCGTCAACGCCAAGCTCACCAGCGAGGGCGTCTCCCAGAGCGTCGACATCGCCAAGGGCACCGCCGTCCCCGTCGGGATCGGCAGCGGCTCCGGCACCGGCAAGCCCACCACCCTCCTCGAACTGCGCATCACCGGC
>NZ_JBEXJK010000726.1:0-1946 GCF_040609095.1 Kitasatospora sp. NPDC004799 | reverse complement strand
GGTCATTGGTGTGGTGGGGGGGGGGGCCGGGCGTGCCCCCGCGGGGGCCCCCCAACCCCCGCCCCCCCCCGCGCCGGGCGCGCCGGCCGGCCCCCCGACGACCGACAGGGTGAGCGGGTGGTGCGTCGATGACCGGGACCGACGGCGAACAGGCCGGTACGACGGGCGGTTCGGCCTGGTCGCCGCTGCGCCGGCGCGTCTTCCGCGACCTCTGGCTGGCCCAGTTCACCTCGAACGTCGGCAGCTGGATGCAGACCGTCGGTGCGCAGTGGCTCCTGGTCGGACACGGCGCGGGCCAGGTGTCCCTGGTCCAGCTCGCGGCCGGCCTGCCGGTGCTCTTCCTCGCCCTGCCGGCCGGAGTCCTCGCGGACCTCGTGGACCGGCGCCGACTGCTGCTGGTGATGCAGGCCGCCATGGCGCTGGTGGCCGCGGCGCTCGCCGTGCTGGCCTTCACCGGACACCTCGGCCCCTGGACGCTGCTCGCCCTGACCTTCCTCCTGGGCTGCGGCAACGCGCTCAACGGCCCGCCCTGGCAGGCGGTGCAGCCGTCGCTCGTGCCACGGGAGGAGCTGCGCCAGGCCGCGGCGCTGGGCGCGGTGAACCAGAACCTGGCGCGCGCCGTCGGCCCTGCCCTCGGCGGGGCCCTCGTCGCCCTGCTCGGGGTCGGCTGGACCTTCGCCGTCAACGCGGCGTCCTTCCTCGCGATCCTGGCGGTGCTGGCGACCTGGCGGCCCGACGCCTCGGAGCGGGCGCCGCGACCGGGCCAGGAGCGCGAGCACCTGAGCGCGGCCCTGCGCGCCGGCGGCCGGTACGTCCGCAGCGCGCCCCGGGTCCGCCGGATCCTGCTGCGCAGCGCCCTGTTCGTGCCCGGCGCCGCCGCCCTGTGGGCGCTGCTGCCGGTGTCCGCCCACGATTCCCTGGGCCTCGGCGCGGCCGGGTACGGCCTCCTGCTGGGCGCCGTGGGCCTCGGCGCGGTCGCGGGCGCGGCGGTGCTGCCGACGGTGTCGCGGCGGGTCGGCGGCGACGGCGCGCTGGCGCTCGCCGGGGCCGTCTTCGCGGGTGCCCTGCTGGCCCTGGCCGTCGGCGGCAGCGTGCCGGTCGCCCTCCTGGCCCTGTTCCTCGCGGGAGCGGCGTGGATCACCGCGCTGTCCACCCTGAACGCGAGCCTGCAGGTGGCCCTGCCGGCCTGGGTGCGGGCCCGCGCCTCGGCCTTCTACCTGCTCGTCTTCCAGGGCGGGAACGCCGTCGGCTCGCTGCTCTGGGGGCAGCTGGCGCAGCACGCCGGGCTGTCCGTGGCGATGGTCCTGGCGGCGCTGTTCCTGCTCGGCGGGGTGCTGTCCCTGCGCCGGCTGCCCCTGCTCGGCGGCCGGGCCGATCCGACGCTCTCCGAGGCGTGGCCCGAGCCCCGGCTGGCCGTCGAGCCGGCGCCGCAGGACGGGCCGGTCCTGGTGACCGTCACCTACCCGGTACGGGCGGAGCGGGCCCCGTCGTTCCTCGCGGCGATGCGCAAGGTGGAGTCCTCCCGGCGCCGCACCGGCGCGGTCACCTGGGGCCTGTACCGGGACGCCGCCCGGCCGGAGCGGTTCGTCGAGACGTTCACCGTGACCTCCTGGTCGGAGCACTGCGCCCAGCACCACGGGCGCTACACCGGCACCGACCACGCCTTCGAGGCCGAGGCGCGCGAGCTGCTCACCGGGGAGCCGACCGTCACCCACGCCGTGACGGTGCCCCGGGACTGACGAGCGGGGCGGCCGACGATGGCGGGGACGTCCACCGGACGTCCCCGCCATCGCGGTGTCCGCAGCGTCAGTGCGGGCTGAGCGCGGCGGGAGGCACCGCCGGGCCGGGGGCGGGCCGCGGCTCCCCCGCCGCGGGGAGGTCCAGCGCCGCGGGCTCTCCCCCGCCGCGGTCGATACGCGCCGGCAGGCGGTCGGGGTGGGCGACGC
>NZ_JBEXJK010000725.1:0-1950 GCF_040609095.1 Kitasatospora sp. NPDC004799 | reverse complement strand
CGCGAAGATCACCGCCAACGCATCACAGCGTGCAGTTGATCAATTACCCAACACTTTCTGAGCAGGGCTCGCCGGAGTTCCAGCGAGATGCCCCGGGAGCGGGCGAAGCGGCGGGCGCTGTCGAGCGCCGCCGCGGCACGCCCCCACATGGGTGAAGCGTCGACCGGCCGGCTCCGCGCGGGCCCGCTCGGGGCCGCCCGCGCGGTCGTGCGGAGGCGGTCGGTTCCGCCGGGCCGTACGGACGCGGTCGGCTCCGCCGCGCGGGTACGGCAGGCGAACGGCGGATGATCACCGGTCATACTTGGGCGGCGGCGCCCGACCCCGGACGCCGCGGGGCGGGCCGGGCCCACCCGGCCGTACCGACCCGACCCGCGCCCGAAGACGCCAGACCGGAGGAACCCGATGAGCCCCCACCAGCCGACCAGTCGACCGGCGGCCGGGGCCCCCGGGGTGCCGTGGAACCGGCAGCGGCTGCGCAGCAACAACGAGTGGCTGCTGCTGGAGCTGCTGCGCACCGGCGGCGGCTCCTCCCGTGCCCAGCTGGCCCGGGATACCGGTCTGTCCAAGCCGACCGTCTCGGCCGCGCTGGCCGAGCTGGAGCGGGCCGGCCTGGTCCGCGAGGCCGGGCGGCTGGCCCCCGAGCGCGGCCGCACCGCCGTGCTGTACGAGGTCGACCCGACCGCCGGGCACGTGCTCGGCGTGGACATCGGCCGGGCCCGGCTGCGGGTCGCGGTGGCGGACCTGGCCGGGACGGTGGTCGCCCGCCGCGACGTGGCCAACCGGGGCCGTTCGGCGAACGCCGTCGCGGACGCCGTGGTCGCCGCCGCGCACGAGGCGATCGCCGAGGCGGGCCAGGCCGCCGGGGACATCGTGCACGCGGTGATCGGCACCCCGGGGGTGTGGGACGAGCAGCGCCGCGGGGTGCGGTACGCCAGCAGCCTGCCCGGCTGGGGGAGACCGGGGCTGTTCGACCGGATAGCGGAGGGCCTGGGCACGGCCGTCTCGGTGGCCAACGACGCCAACCTGGCCGCGCTCGGCGAGTACACCCTGGGCGCCGGGCGGGGCAGCCGGATGTTCGCCTACCTGCTGGTCGGCACCGGGCTCGGGCTGGGCGTGGTGAAGGACGGCGAGCTGCTGCTCGGCGCGCACGGGGCGCTGGGCGAGATCGGCCTGGTCCCGCTGCCCGGGCGGGCCGGCGAGCCGGCCGCGACGATCGAGCAGGACGCCGCCGCGGACGCCGTGGTGCGCGCCGCCCGGGACTTCGGGCTGGACGGCGAGTCGGCGGCGCGGCAGCTGACGGCGAAGCAGGTGTTCGAGCGGGCCCGGGCGGGCGAGGCGGCGGCGATCCAGGCGGTGGAGCGGGAGGCCGAGCGGCTCGGCTACGCGGTGGCCGTGCTCTCGGCCGTCCTGGACCCGGACCTGGTGGTGCTGGGCGGCGGCATCGGCAACAGCGCCGACCTGCTCCTGGAACCGCTGGAGCAGGCCCTGCACCGGCTCGCCCCGATGCGTCCGACGCTCGCGCCGAGCCTCCTGGGGGAGGAGGCGGTGCTCCTCGGCGCGGTCTCCACGGCGCTGGAGACCGCCCGCCCCGAGGTGTTCGAGCGCCGGACGGCGGGGCTGCGCTGACGGCCGGTCGGGAGCGGCCGGCCGTCCTGTGACCGCTCCTCGAACGGCCGGAAGGTCTCGATCTGCCAACGAGTGGGGGTTCCGTGGACGGTGCGTGTGCGATTCCTGCTTCAATCGCACGACTCGTCCAAACGGAACGGAGCGTTCTCCTCCCATGCCTTCACGGATACCCGGTCGCCGTCGGGCCGGCCTGGCCGGATTCGCCGGACTCGTCCTCACCGTCGGCCTGGCGCTGACGGGTTGCGACCCGTCGGCCGCCGACGGCGGCACCAAGGCCTCGGCCACGCCGACCGTCGCCGCCACCACGGCCCCGGCCGCGGCGAC
>NZ_JBEXJK010000724.1:0-1950 GCF_040609095.1 Kitasatospora sp. NPDC004799 | reverse complement strand
CAGCGCCTCGCCGAACTCGCCCGCGACAACGGCGCCTCCCTCTTCATGGTCCTCCAAGCCGCCCTCGCCGCCCTCCTCACCCGCCTCGGCGCCGGACACGACATCCCCATCGGCTCCCCCATCGCCGGACGCACCGACGACGCCATGGAAGACCTCGTCGGCTGCTTCATGAACACCCTCGTCCTACGCACCGACACCACCGGCGACCCCACCTTCACCCAACTCCTCGACCGCGCCCGGGAAACCGCCCTCAAGGCCTACGAACACCAGGACCTCCCCTTCGAACGACTCGTCGAAGTCCTCGACCCCACCCGCTCCATGGGCCGCAACCCCCTCTTCCAAGTCATGCTGGCCCTGCAGAACAACACCCAACCGGCTCTCGCCCTCCCGGGGTTGACGGTTGCGGAGCAGCCGGTCGGCGGGGACAGCGCCAAGTTCGACCTGTCCCTCGCCGTCGCCGAGCGCCACCACGGGAACGACAGCTCCCCGGGTGGTCTCGTCGGCACCCTTGAGTACAACGCCGACGTGTTCGAGCCGGCCACCGCCGCGGCCCTGGCCGGCCGTCTGGTCCGGCTGCTCGGCCAGGTCGCCGCCGAGCCCGACACCCCGCTGGCCCGGCTGGAGGTCCTCACCGAGGACGAGCGGCGGCAGGTCCTCACCGCGTGGAACGACACCGCCGCCGACGACCCCGGCACCACGGTGGTCGCCGCGTTCGAGGCCCAGGCCGCCCGCACCCCCGACGCCGTCGCCGTCGTCACCGAGTCCACCGCCCTCACCTACGCCGAACTCGACGCCCGGACCAACCGCCTGGCCCGCCACCTGGTCGGCCTCGGGGTCGCCCCGGACCGGCCGGTGGCCCTGTCGCTGCCCCGGACGGCGGAGATGGTGGTGGCGCAGCTGGCCGTCCTGAAGAGCGGCGCCGCCTACCTGCCGGTCGACCCGGCGCTCCCGGCCGACCGCGTCCGGCTGATGCTCGACGACGCCGCGCCCGTCCTGCTGCTCACCGAACTCGCCATCGCCGCAGGGCTTCCGCGCACCGAGGTGCCCACGGTCGCCCTGGACGACCCCGAGGTCGACGCCGCGCTGGCCGCCCTGGACGACCGTCCACTGGCCGATGCCGAGCGGGCCGCCCCGCTGCACGGCTCCCGGCTGGCCTACCTGCTGTTCACCTCCGGCTCCACCGGGCGCCCCAAGGGCGTGATGGTCGAGCACCGGTCGCTGATGAACCTGCTGCGCTCCACCCGGGAGCGCTTCCCGCTGGAGGCCCACGACCGGCTGCTGGCCGTCACCACCTGGTCCTTCGACATCTCCGGCCTGGAGGTCTACCTGCCGCTGCTGTCCGGGGCCGGCCTGGTCGTCGGCGCGGAGGGCATCGCCCTGGACCCGGCCGCGCTGGCCGCCTCGCTCGACCGCGACGGCATCACGATCATGCAGGCGACCCCGGCGCTCTGGCAGGAACTCGTGCTCCACCGGCCGGAGTCGGTGCGCGGCCTGCGCGTGCTGATCGGCGGCGAGGCGGTGCCGCCCGCGCTGGCCGACGCCCTCGCCGCCGGGGCCGCCGAGGTCACCAACCTGTACGGGCCGACCGAGACCACCATCTGGTCCACGGCGGCCGCGCTGACCGGCGACGGCGTCGTGACGCTGGGCCGCCCGATCCGCAACACCCGGGCGTACGTGCTGGACGACGCACTGCGGCCGGTGCCCCCGGGCGTGGCCGGCGAGCTCTACCTGGCCGGCGCCGGACTCGCCCGCGGCTACCTGGACCGCCCCGGCCTCACCGCCACCCGCTTCCTCGCCTGCCCGTACGAACCCGGCGAACGGATGTACCGCACCGGCGACCTCGCCCGCTGGACCCCCGACGGGCACCTCGCCTACCTCGGCCGCGCCGACACCCAGATCAAGATCCGCGGCTTCCGCGTCGAACCCGGCGAGATCGAGGCCGCCCTCACC
>NZ_JBEXJK010000723.1:0-1966 GCF_040609095.1 Kitasatospora sp. NPDC004799 | reverse complement strand
ACCTGCGGCCCGTCGACCGGGAGGCGCTGCTCGCCGTCACCGGCGGCCAGGACCACCGCGAACTCGCCGGGTACGAGGACCGGGTGCGGACGGCCGTCGACGGACGGGCGGCGGTCGCGGCGCTGCCGGCCGACCGCTGGGCGATGGTCGCGGGCAACGTGGCCGGCGCCCTGCGGACGGTCGAGGACCAGGCCGGGCGGCTCGCCGCCGAGCGCCAGGACCCTTACGCCCTGGGCCTGTTCACCCCGGCCGGGATGGCCGTGCTGCTCGGTCTGGTCGGCGTGGTGGCCTCGCTGGTGATCTCGGTGCAGATCGGGCGCGGGCTGGTCACCGAGCTGATCGGCCTGCGCAACTCGGCACTTGAGCTGGCCGGTCGCAAACTCCCGGCGACCATGCGGAAGTTGCGCGCGGGGGAGGAGGTGGACATCGAGGCCGAGGCGCCCCGGCCGGTGGAGCGGGGCGACGAGATCGGCCAGGTGCACCGTGCGCTGGGCACCGTCCAGCGGGCGGCCGTCACGGCGGCGGTCGAACGGGCCGAGGTGCTCTCCGGGGTCTCCGGCGTGTTCGTCAACCTCGCCCGCCGCAGCCAGGTCCTGGTGCACCGCCAACTCACCCTGCTGGACGCGATGGAGCGCCGCACCGAGGACCCGTCCGAGCTGGCCGACCTGTTCCGGCTGGACCACCTCACCACCCGGATGCGCCGCCACGCCGAGGGCCTGATCATCCTCTCCGGTGCCGCCCCCGGCCGGGGTTGGCGCCGGCCCGTCCCGCTGGTGGACGTGGTGCGCGCGGCCGTCTCGGAGGTCGAGGAGTACGCCCGGGTCGAGGTCCACCCGCTGCCGCCCGCCGCGGTGGCCGGCCACGCCGTCGCCGACCTCACCCACCTGGTGGCCGAACTGGTCGAGAACGCCACCGGGTTCTCCCCGCCGCACACCCGGGTGCACATCCGGGGCGAACGGGTCGGCAACGGCTTCGCGCTGGAGATCGAGGACCGCGGCCTCGGCATGGGGCCGGAGGTGCTGGCCTCGGCCAACCGCCGGATCGCCGCTGCCGAGCAGAGCGACCTCTTCGACAGCGACCGGCTCGGCCTGTTCGTGGTCAGCCGGCTCGCCCGGCGGCAGGACGTCAAGGTCTCGCTGGTGACCTCCGCGTACGGCGGCACCACGGCGGTGGTCCTGCTGCCGACCACGCTGCTGGCCGACGAGGCGGCCGCGGTGGAACCGGAGGAGGCGGGGTACGGCTTCGAGGCGGTTGCGCCGCCGTGCGCGCCGCCGTTGGTGCCGCCGTTCGCCGGGGCGGCCCAGCAGGGCGGCCCGGAGCGGGAGTTCGCGTCGGTGCACGGTCACGCGCAGGCGGCGCCGGGCGGGCCGGGAGGCGCCCCGACCGGCGACCCGAGCATCGACCGGACGGGCGACCGGACCGGCGACCGGACCGGCGACCCGAGCGGTGATCCGAGGCTCCGGGAGTACCCGCAGGGCAGGTCGGGCGACGGGCTTCCGGCGGCGGGTGGGCCGCCGCCGGAGGGCGGGGCGCTGCTGCCGTTCGGCGTCCGGGGCGGCGACCCCGGGCCGGTACGCCGTACCCCGTTCCGGGCTTCCGGTGCCCGGGTGGCCGGGTCGGCTGCGGACGGGGGCGCGGGTGCGGCCGCCCGTCCGCGGTCCGGGCCGCCGCGGCCGCACGATACGGAGCCGTACCGTGCGGAGCCGTACCTTTCGGAGCCCTGTACCGACGCCAGGACGGAATCCCGTACGGAACCCCGCACGGACCTCCGTCCGGAGCCGGCGCCCGGAGCGGGGCCGGACGGTCACCGGGCCGACCCGGGCCCCGAGGAGCTGCCGCGCCGGACCCGCCAGGCGAGCCTCGTCCCGCAGTTGCGCGAGGCTCCCGCCCGTCCGGCCGGGCACGGCCGTCGTACGGCTGCCGCCGGCTCCGCCGCCGCCTTCGCCGGGCCCGGTCCCGGGGACGG
>NZ_JBEXJK010000722.1:0-1966 GCF_040609095.1 Kitasatospora sp. NPDC004799 | reverse complement strand
GGCGGCCCGGACCCGCGGCTGCTGGCGCCCGCGCGGGGCTGGGCGGGGCGCGCGCAGGCCGCCCGCCGGCGCCTGGCCTCCGGCGAGCTCGGCTCGCTGCCGGTGGTCGTCGGCCTGGTCGTCATCGCCGTCGTCTTCCAGTCCGTCACCCACCACTTCCTGCAGGCCGACAACCTCACCAACATCACCCGCTTCATCGCCGGGCCGGGCCTGATCGCCGTCGGCGTCGTCTTCGTGCTGATCCTCGGCGAGATCGACCTCTCGCTGGGCTCGGTGGCCGGCGCGAGCTCCGCGATCGCCGCCGTCCTCGCCGTGCGCCAGGGCTGGCCGGAGTGGCTGGCCATCCTCGCCGCCCTGGGCGCGGCCTGCGCCATGGGGCTGCTGCACGGCCTGTTCTTCGCCCGCGTCGGGGTGCCCGCCTTCGTGGTCACCCTCGCCGGGATGCTCGCCTGGAGCGGCCTGCAGGAATGGGTGCTGGGCGACGCCGGCACCGTCAACAACCGCCACGACGGCATCGTCGCGAGCCTGGACACCACCTTCCTCGGCGACGGCGACATCGCCTACGCCTGGGGCCTGGCCGTCCTCGCCCCCGCCCTCTACCTGGGCGCCCGCCTGCGCACCGCGCACCGGCGCCGCGCCGCCGGGCTCACCGCCCCGCCCGCCGCCGACAGCGCGATCCGCGCCGGGGCGCTGGCGCTGCTGTGCCTGGCCGCCGCCTACGCCCTCAACCAGGACCGCGGCCTGCCGCTGTCCCTGGTCGTACTGCTGGGCGTCGTCCTCGCCACCGACTTCGTGCTGCGCCGCACCCGCTACGGGCGGCAGGTCTTCGCGGTCGGCGGCGGCGTCGAGGCGGCCCGGCGCGCGGGCATCGACGTCGCCCGGGTACGGATCTCCGTGTTCGTCCTCGCCGCGTTCCTGGCGGGCCTGGGCGGCCTGTTCTACGCCTCCCAGCAGGGCTCGGCCGACAAGCAACTGGGCGGCGGCAACGTGCTGATGAGCGCGATCGCCGCCGCCGTCATCGGCGGCACCAGCCTCTTCGGCGGGCGCGGCAAGACCTGGTCGGCGCTGCTGGGCATCCTGGTCATCCAGTCCATCACCACCGGCCTGGACATGGTCCACGCCGCCCAGGCCATCCAGTACATGATCACCGGCGCCGTCCTGCTCGCCGCCGTCGTCCTCGACTCCCTCACCCGCCGCACCCGCACCACCACCACCCGCAGATAGCCCCAACTCCCCCGACAACCCCGCGCGCAGGAAGTCGCCCCGCCGACCCCCCGCGCGCGGGCCCGGGCACTCCCCCCCAGCAGAAGTCGGCCCAGCCGACTTCTGACGCACAGCACCCGGACCCACTCCCCCATGCCCCTCCCGGCGCCGGTCAAGCCGCCGCCCTGCCCCCGCGAGCGCGGGGCCGACAGCACCATGCACGAGACGGTCTACGAGGACCGCGAGCTATCCCCGCGAGCGCGGGGCAGGCCGGGATGCCGGCAAGCGAATCCTTGACCTCTGGGAGCAATCCCCGCGAGCACGGGGCCGACACTTCCTGACCTGCGGCGATTGGGTTCGGAGCGTGCCGATCCATTCAGTTCGATTCCGGAACCCGCGCTGCGGGACCGACGCCCCAGAGAGCACCGTTCCCAGCTGCACCCTGGCAAACCGGCCCTGAGTCTTCGTCAGCATCGTACGGGCTCTTCGCAGACACGGGTGCAGGGAACGAACCTCGCCGCGCACCGGGACCGCACTCGTCCTCGGGCACAGCCTGCCCGATCCGACCGGCCCAGCCCTGGAGAACGGTCCGCCGGTTCTCGCAGCCCTGCACCAAACCCTCGCACCAGAAGTCGAACCCGCCGACTTCCCGCGCGCGGCCCGAGCAACCGTTCCCCAGCGCGCCAGAAGTCGACCGAATCGACTTCTTGCGCACGACAGCCCGGCCTCCGGGCCCGAAGCACCCGAACAGCACCACCGAAAC
>NZ_JBEXJK010000721.1:0-1975 GCF_040609095.1 Kitasatospora sp. NPDC004799 | reverse complement strand
GGCCGCGCCGGGCCGTCGCGCACACCCGGCGCGGCGGCAGGCTCACCGGCCGCCGGGCCTGGTGGCTGCACCGGGCCCGGCACCTGCGGCGGCTGCCGAGCGCCGAGCGCCGGGTGCGGGTGCTGGTGGACTGGGTGCTCGGCGGGGTGTTCTCCCGCGAGGTGGTCTCGCTGGGGGCGATGGAGCACCCGCGTTCGGCCTTCGAGGGAGGGTTCGGACCGGGGCCCGGACGACCGTCCGACGCCGGACCGGACGCTCCCCGCTGACGGCGCACCGGAGGGCGGAACGGGCGGCCACGCCGGGCGCGCGACTTCCGGAACCGGGCCTCCGCCTGACAGGATCAGCCCGACTGGTCATTACCCCGTGTGCTGCTGTGCACACAAAAAGTGATGATATGCCTGGAAAACGAGGAAGCGGCCGTCGTTTGAACCTCATGCGCTGGAGCGCCCGGCTCACCGGAGTCCCCTGGCGTGCCGTCCCGCCCAACGGGACCGGCACCGAGGACGGTGCGCCCTGCCCCGACGGCGTCGTCGTCCCCAGCCCCCGCGACCCGACCGGTCCCGCCGCCACCGCCGAACTCCTCGACCCGCACAAACCGCAGAACCTCCGCGAGGTCCTCAACCGCATCCCCGCCCCGGTCGCCGTCACGTACGGTCCGCACCACCAGCTCGGCTACGCCAACCGGGCCTACCGCGAGCTCTTCGGGGAGCGCCCCACCGGTCTGCCGGCGGCCGAGGCGCTCCCCGAACTCGCCACCATGGGCGTCCTGGCCCTGATGGACCAGGTCATCCGGGGCGGCCGGCCGCGCAGCGTCAAGGCCCGCTGCATCCTCGGCCTCACCGGCAACCGCTACTACAACGTCTCCTGCGTCCCGCTCGGCGCCGGCGAGAACGGCGACGCCGCGACCGAGGGGCCGCCCGCCGGCGTGCTGGTCTTCGCCGCCGAGGTCACCGACCAGGTCCTCGCCGCCGCCCGGCTGCGCGAAGCCGAACGCCGCCAGCGCGAGGCCGCCGTCACCCTCCAGCGCAGCCTGCTCCCGCAGAAGCTCGACCAGCCGGCCGGCCTGCGGGTCGCCGCCACCTACCAGCCGGGCGGCGCCGAGGCCGCGGTCGGCGGGGACTGGTACGACGTCATCGCCATCGACGGCGGGCGCACGGCACTCGTCATCGGCGACGTGATGGGCCGGGGCCTGCGCGCCGCCGCCGTCATGGGCCAGCTGCGCACCGCCGTCCGCGCCTACGCCCGCCTCGACCTGCCGCCGCACGAGGTGATGCGCCTGCTCGACGGCCTCGCCATGGAGATCGACGCCAACCAGATCGCCACCTGCACCTACGCCGTCTGGGACCCGACGCGCCGCACCCTCTCCTACGCCTCCGCCGGGCACCTCCCCGTCCTGCTGCGCTGCCCGGACGGCACCATCCTGCGCAGCGAGGAGCAGAACGGCCCCCCGCTCGGCACCGGCGGCGGCCTGCACGTCTCCCACACCCTGCGCCTGCTCCCCGGTACGACCGGTGTCCTCTATACCGACGGACTGGTCGAGCGCCGCGACGAGGACATCGACCAGGGCCTCGACCTCCTGGCCCGCACCCTGGCCGGTGCGATCGGCGCCCCGGAGGTGATCTGTGCCCGACTGCTGCGGGCGATGGGCGTGACCTCCGAGCACGACGACGACGTCGCCGTCCTGGCCTTCCAGCTGCCGGCGGAGGAGAGCCAGGAGGGCGCCGAAAATCCCCTTGCGCCGCTTGACTCGGCCACTCCAGAGGTCTAGTGTTCTTCGAGCTGCCTGGCAGGGAGCACCGGACACGCGTCAGCGCGGACGGTCCCGAGGCGGCCAATCCTCTGAAACACCACTTCCCGGTTCGGGCCGGGTCGCTTCGTCGTTTTCGCGTCGCGGCCTGGTGCTTATTCGGCGTGCGCGTTTTATCGGGTTGCGGTCGGATTCGCTTTTCGGAGCGGGGATCGGCTAGAGTTTGGA
>NZ_JBEXJK010000720.1:0-1999 GCF_040609095.1 Kitasatospora sp. NPDC004799 | reverse complement strand
ACCACCACCACCGTGAACATGGCCGGTGGCCGCGCTCAGGGTCCGGGGAGGTCAGCGCCTCCCGGCCCGGTCGGGCGGTTCAGTCGGATCAGGCGGTGCTGCGGCCGTGGCGGCCGCGGCGGCGCAGGACGAAGACGGCGGCGCCACCGGCCACGACCAGGCCACCGGCGACGGCGGCGAGGATCGGGGTGGAGTCATTCGCACCGGTCTGGGCCAGGCCACCGGTGCCCGGGGCGGCGCTGGTGGTCGCCGGGGCCGGCTGGCCGGCGCCGTTGCTCGGGGTGGCCGACGGGGCGGCGGTCGGGGTGGCCGACGGCGTGCCGGTCGCGGCCGGGGTGGTCGGGGCCGGGGTCGGGGTCACGCCGACCTTGCAGTCCAGGACGCCCGTGAACTGCTTGGAGTAGCCGTTCGGACCGGCCACGGTGATGTCGTAGCTCGCCTTCTCCTCGACCTTGACGAGCACGCTCTCGGTCTTGCCGGGCTGGACGGCGACCTGCTGCTTGCCCACCGTGACGGTGGCGGCCTCGTCACCGCTGTTGGTGACGGACACCCGCACGCCCCCGGCGGCGCACTCCTCCTTGGCGGAGCTGTCGATCAGCGCGCCCTTGCCCTGCTTCCAGGTGGCCTTGGCGCCGGCCGCGACGTTCACCTTGGTGGAGCTGGCCAGGATCATGGTCTGGCTGTGGCGGCCCTTGCCGTCCACCTTGCTCATGAAGACCCGGCCGCTGAGCACGGTGGCCTCGGCGGTGGCGTTGATGGCGGCCTTGCCGTCCGGGGTGCCGGCCGGCACGTCCAGGAACAGCGGGGTGTCCTTGCCGATCGGGCCGGCCAGGGTGCCGTTGACCGGCTTGTTGTCCTTGTCCAGCAGCTTGACCTTGTCCGCGGCGTCGCCGGTGACGGTCAGCTTGACCCCGTTGGCGCTGGAGTTCAGCAGGAACGGGCCGAGCTTGCTGCCCGACTTCCCGGAGGCCGAGTCCGGGGAGAGGGTCAGCGAGGGCTTCGGCTCGGCCGCGACGCCCTTGTTGGCGTCGCCGACGAGGTAGTCGCGCAGCTTCTTGGCCTTGTCGTTGCGCGGGACCGCGGTCTTGTTGTCCGAGAACTTCCAGATCGCGGCCTGGGTGCCGGCGGCGGCGTCCGCGTCGGTCAGGCCCTCGACGCCGGCGGCCGTGGCCAGGGAGGCCAGGCTCGCCTGCGGGTACGAGTTGTCCAGGATCCAGCGGATCTTGGGGGCGTTCGCGTTGCTGTTGAGGGAGCTCGCCGCCCAGTCCGCCTCGTGGTACTTGGCGTTGCTGTCCAGGTAGACCGGGTTGTCGAAGTCGATGCAGTACGTCCGGAGCTTCTCACCCGCGTCCGTCTTGAGGGTGAACAGGCCGCCGTCGATGGTCCGGCCGTCGACGTCGATCTTCTCGCCGAGCATCTCGTTCTGGACTTCCGCGGTCACGCCCGAGCTCGGGGTGCCGGCCGCGGCCGCCGCACCGGCCGCGAACAGGCCACCGCCCAGCGCCAAGCTGGTCGTGAGCATGACAGTGGTTATCCGGGACAGACTCCGCCCCTGCCTCTGGAACATCTGGGATCCCTCCGGGCCGGACCGCACCGAGTGGGCGGCCCGCCGACTTGCCGTTCCGCGCATGCCCCCTGTGGCACTGCTGCGGGTATGAACCAGACGAATCCTATTGAGCCCCGGAGGCCCCGAAACCCCCATGCGAAATCAGGACGATTCCGTATCTGGATCGTTATCAATCCCCTCAGGTCCCACACAAGCTGACGGTGCGACGGAAACTCGGTGGACGTTTTCGGTTATCCGGCGGATTGCGCGTGCGGGCGCAACAACCTTCTCGATCAACATATTTGTCGACAGGGAAGGTCACCGCCCCATCGACTCAGGGCACCGCCGGGCCGTCCGCGGCTGCGCGGCCTTGGCCTCAACGACCCGTCCGCGGACGAGGCCTTCGACCGCTTCGCCCACCTGGCAGCCAGTATCACGCGCGCCCCCATCGCG
>NZ_JBEXJK010000719.1:0-2003 GCF_040609095.1 Kitasatospora sp. NPDC004799 | reverse complement strand
TCGCGGCGCCGGGGCTGTGGCGGTAGTTGAGCAGCGAGGTGAACAGCGGGCTCTGCGCCGGGACGTCGGTGGCCTGCTGGGCGAGGGTCAGCGGGTGGGGTGGCGGCGACCGGTGCGGGCCCCGAGGGGCGCGGCGAGACGTGCGCGGAGGGCCGGCCCGCGGAGGGCCGACCGGCGGAGGGGGCGGGCGACGAGCCGTCGGTCGGGGTCTGCGCCGAGGCCGCGTCGGCCTGGTCGGTGGCGCCCGGCGTGGGCGGCGGGGTGGTGCCGACCCGGGCGACCCCGGCCCGGCGGCCGATCCCCTGCTGCTCGTTGAGCAGCAGCGTGGTGGCGATGCTGATGCCGACCACGGTGGACATCGCCATCGCGGCGCCGGAGAAGCGCACCGTGGGCAGCCGGAACAGGCCGCCGAACGGGCGCGGCCGACCGTGCCGGCCCTGCCGCGCGGGCTCGTGCCGTACGTCCCGCGCGGTGTCCTCGCGCACAGCCAACGGACCCCTCCCTCCCCGAAGCCGCCGTCGCGTCGCCGTATTCTCCCACGCGCCGCCGTCGGGCCCGGCCGGGCGGCCGCCGAGGGCCGCTTCCGCGCGGGCCCGCGCGGGGAGGGGGAGAGCGTACCAGCGGGGTGACCGCATTCCGGCCGGTCCGCTCCGATTCGTGGACACCCTTTCCACACTTGGAAGTTGACGCTCCGTCCGATAAGGATGGAGCCCGGTCGGCCGCGCGGGACGGGGGGTGTTGCAACCCCCTTGCAACCCTTGCCCGCCACGTCGGGGGTGGCGCAGGCTGAGGACATCCCACGCCGTCCCGGAGAGACCGTCATGCCGCCCGACCCGCTGTCCGCAGCCTCCAGTGCACCCCTCGCCGCCACCCCCACGGGCGGCGATGGGGAGGGCTCCACCGCCGCTCCGGCGGCGGTGGAGGAGGAGGTCCTGATCCTGCGGATCTCGCTGGGCGAGGAGGTGGTCGGCGAGGTGCGCACCCGGTTCCGGTTCGACGCCGCGCGCCCGTACGAGGTGCTGCTGACTTTCCACCTGGGGCGGCCGGACGAGGCCGACTGGGTGTTCTCGCGCGAACTGCTGCGCGACGGCCTGCGCGCGCTGAGCGGCCAGGGCGACGTCAAGCTGTGGCCGGCGTACTGCCCGTGCCACGGCTCGACGCTGCACCTGGCGCTGGAGTCCCCGCACGGCAGCGCGCTGCTGGAGGCGTCCAAGCCCCGGGTGCAGGCCTGGCTGGACCGCACCTACGCGCTGGTCTCCGAGCAGCAGGAGCGCTGCTGCGGCCCCACCGACGCCGACCTGGCCGCGCTGCTCGCCGACGGCTGAGGACGGATGCTGGGGACGAGCGGCTGAGGACGGGCGGCTGGGGACCGGCGGCTCACCCGGGCGGCTCGGCAAGGAGGCCCGCCCGGCGGGAGACGCCCTGGTCCGGCAGCGGGATGGGGACCGGACGCCCGGGCTCCCCGCGCCCGAACGCCGCGGCCTCGCCCGGGCCCATCCGCAGCAGGCCGGGGGCTCGTCCGGGCGCCATCTCGGGCCCGGGGCCGGGAAGTTGCACGATGACCGTGTCCACGCAGCACCTCCGTGGGAGCGGGTCGATGGTATCCGTCCGATCCGCCCCGGAGGTGCACGGCCACCCGGACGAGTGAGGGCGGCCGGGCGGCGGACGGCGCTGCCGCCGATGAACCGATCGCCCGTCAGGACGGGAGTTGTCCGAGTGCTGAACAGAGGGCGAATGGTTGCAGGATGTAGTTGAACGGTCACCATGAGTGTGACGCAACGCACACCCCGCGATGTCCACGATGTGTGCAAGACTCATCCCAAGGAGTGAGATTCCCTTGATTTCCAAGGAGGTTCACATGATGCGCACTCGGATCGCAGCTGCGACGCTGGCGGCGGCAGGGATAGTCGGGCTCGCGGCGGCTCCGGCCACCGCGGCCACCGCGGCCCCGACCACGCCCGGCACCGACGTCGCGGCCTGCGCCGCGGTGCTCAACCAGCCCT
>NZ_JBEXJK010000718.1:0-2025 GCF_040609095.1 Kitasatospora sp. NPDC004799 | reverse complement strand
CCGACAGGTTGACCGGGCGGTAGGCGTGGTAGCCGTCGCCGGACTTGAGGCCGTAGTCGTGCGAGGTGTGCCGGGTGCCGACGCTCCCGGCCTGCGCGTCCTCCGAGCCGTACAGGAAGGTCTCGTGGCGCGTGCGGTGCAGCTGCTCCAGCTCGTGCAGGAGCGTGTCGTTGCCCAGGGCGTGCGGGGAGATGCCCGCGGGCCGGATGTGCGGGTCGTCGGCGTGCCGCATCTCGGTGCCTCCTCGGCGGAAGTCCCCTCCTCCAGGGTGCCCGCCACCCGCCGTCGGTGCACCCCTTCGTCCGGCGCGGATCATAGGATGAATTCTTCGCATTCTTCGGAAACCATCCCGCTACCGCTCGGACAGATCGCACATGCCGCTTCCCAAGGCCGAACTCCACCTGCACATCGAGGGCACCCTGGAGCCCGAACTCGCCTTCGCGCTCGCCGCCCGCAACGGCGTCGAGCTGCCGTACGCCGACACCGAGGCGCTGCGCGAGGCGTACTCCTTCAGCGACCTCCAGTCCTTCCTGGACCTCTACTACGCGCTGATGGCCGTGCTGCGCACCGAGGAGGACTTCGCCGACCTCGCCGACGCCTACCTGGCCCGGGCCGCCGAGCAGGGCGTGCGGCACGCGGAGATCTTCTTCGACCCGCAGGCGCACACCGCGCGCGGGGTGCCGCTGGGCGTCGTGGTGGACGGACTGACCCGGGCGCTGGAGCGCAGCGAGGAGCGGTACGGCATCAGCACCCAGCTGATCATGTGCTTCCTGCGGGACGAGTCCGCCGAGTCCGCGCTGGAGACCTTCGAGGCCGCCCGCCCGTACTTCGACCGGATCGCCGGCATCGGCCTGGACTCCGCCGAGGTCGGCCACCCGCCGGTGAAGTTCCGCGAGGTGTACCGCCGGGCCGCCGAGGCCGGGCTGCGCCGGGTCGCCCACGCGGGCGAGGAGGGCCCGGCGGAGTACATCACCGAGGCGCTGGACGTGCTCGGCGTCGAGCGGATCGACCACGGGCTGCGCTGCCTGGAGGACGGCGAGCTGGTCGCCCGCCTGGTGCGCGAGCAGATCCCGCTGACCCTCTGCCCGCTCTCCAACGTCCGGCTGCGCTGCATCGACACCCTCGCCGACCACCCGCTGCGCGAGATGCTGGAGGCCGGCCTGCTGGTCACCGTCAACTCCGACGACCCGGCGTACTTCGGCGGCTACGTGGAGGACAACTTCCGCGCCGTGCGCGAGGCCCTCGCCCTCGACCAGGAGACCCTGCGCCGCCTGGCCGCCAACTCCTTCCGGGCCTCCTTCATCGACGAGCGGCGCCGCGCCGAACTCCTCGCGGAGGTCGAGGCGTACGCCTTCTGACCGGCCGGGACGCGTTTGAGGCGGCGGCCCATCACCCGTCCAGGGGTGACGGGCCGCCGCGCTCGTAGTGCAGCAGGGTGACGCCGTTGGTGAAGCGGTGGGTGTCCTTCAGGGCGAGCGGGGTGGGGCGGTCCGTGGGGCGGAAGAACAGGGTGCCGCGGCCGAGGACGACGGGGTGGACGTAGAGGCGGAACTCGTCGACCAGGTCCTGGGCGAGGAAGGACTCGGCCAGGTTGGCGCCGCTGAGGGTGAGGTCGCCGCCGGGGCCGGCGGTGAGGGCGGCGACCGACTCGGGGGTGACCTCGCGGACGATGGTGGTGTTCCAGTCCGCGTGGTCGAGGGTGCGGGAGAAGACGGTCTTCGGCATCGCGCGCCAGATGCCCGCGAACTCGACCATCGGGGCGTCGGCGGCCGGGTCCTGGTCCGCGGTGGGCCAGACGGAGGCCATCAGCTCGTGCGTCACCCGGCCGGAGATGAAACCACCCATCCGGGCGAGTTCCCGGTTGAAGTGGGTGTGCACCTCGTCGTCGACCAGGTTCCAGCTCAGGTCGTGGTCCGGCCCCTCGAAGTAGCCGTCGACGGAGAGGGAGACGAAGAGGACGATCCTGCGGCGCATCGGCGGCCTCACCGGGAGACGGTCCGCCGCCCCGTCCCGGGCGGACGGGGC
>NZ_JBEXJK010000717.1:0-2029 GCF_040609095.1 Kitasatospora sp. NPDC004799 | reverse complement strand
GTCGCGGATCGGAACCGGGGCCTGCGGCGGCCCGCCCTGCGGCGGCGGGGCCGGCGTCCGGCCGTCCACTAGGCTGACGCACCGTCAAACAGGAGGGCGGGCCATGGCGGAGACGGCTCCGACGTACACCGCGCTGGTGCTGGACGGGCTGGCGCGCGACCCCGCCCGGGTGGCGATCCGGGACGGCGAGGACGCGTGGAGCGGGCAGCGGTGCCTGGACCTGGTGCACCGCACCGCCCGGGCGCTGGAGCGGGCCGGGCTCGGGCGCGGGGACGGGGTGACCGTGCTGGCCGGGAACCGGCCGGAGACGCTGCTGGTGCGACTGGCCGCGAACCTGCTGGGCTGCCGGGTGGCGATGCCGTTCCCGGACGGGCCGGTCGCGGAGCAGGTGGCGCTGGCCGAGTTCGCCGGAACCTCCGCGCTGGTCTTCGACCCGGTCCGGTACGCGGCGGCGGCCGACGGGATCGCGCGGGCCGTGCCGTCGGCCCTGCTGTTCTCCCTGGGCCCGTCGCCGTTCGGGCTCGGCACGGACCTGCTGGACCTCGCCGCGGCCCGCTCCCCCGCCCCGTTCGAACCCCGCGGCCGGCCCGAGGACGTGATGGCGGTGCGGTTCACCGGCGGCACCACCGGGCGCCCGAAAGGGGTGCTGCGCCGCTTCGCCCGTCCGCCGCGCCCGCCGCTGCTGTCCGGCTCCGTCTTCCTGCTGTGCACCCCGCTCTGCCACGGCGGCGGCACCTCCGCGGACCTGGCGCTGGCCGCGGGCGGCACCGTGGTGATGCTGGACGGGTTCGACGCCGGGGCCGTGCTGGCGGCGGTGGAACGGCACCGGGTGACCCGGATGTACCTGCCGCCGCACCTGCTCTACCGGCTGCTGGACCACCCCCTGCTGCCCACCACCGACACCGGCAGCCTGCGCCGGGTCGGCTACACCGGCTGCGCGGCCTCGCCGCGGCGCCTCGCCGAGGGGACCCGGCGGCTGGGCCGGGTGCTGCACCAGACGTACAGCCTGACGGAGTGCGGGCCGGTCACCCGGCTGGGCCCGGACGAGCACCTGGCGCCGCGGCTGCTGACCACCGCCGGCCGCCCGTACCCGGACACCGGGCTGCGCATCCTGGACGAGGACGGCACGGAGCTGCCGCCGGACCGCACCGGGGAGATCTGCGTCCGGACGCCGACCGCGATGGCCGGCTACTGGCGCGACCCGGAGCTGACCGAGCGGGTGCTCCGGGACGGCTGGCTGCACACCGGCGACCTGGGCAGCCTGGACGCGGCCGGCTATCTGACGGTGGCCGGGCGGCGGGACCCGATGGCGATCCTCGACGGGCGCAACTTGTTCCCCCGCGAGATCGAGGAGCCGCTGCGCACCCACCCGGAGGTCCGCGAGGCGGTGATGTTCACGACCACCGACCCGGACCGCCTGGACCGGGTGCACGCCGCCGTCGCCCTCACCCCCGGCTCGCGGCTGACGGCCGAGCAGCTGCACCGGTGGGGACAGGCGCGCGGACTGGGCCCGTGCGCCCCGGACGCACTCCTGCTGCTGCCCGCGATCCCCCTGAACGGGCTGGGGAAGCCGGACCTCGCCGCCCTGCGGGCCCAGGTGGGCGACGGGACCGGACGGGCGGCCGCCACCGCGGGGGCGCGCGGCGGGGTGTGAGCGCCCTGCCGGCGCTTCGGACGCCCGCCCGGGTGACCACTCGTACACCAACCGACGGGAAGAACCGTCCGTGGGGCACTCGACCCTGCGGCCCGGCCCGCCGATACCTCCCCGGCGTCGTCGTGCGCGCCGGTGCCGGCCGCACCGTCCCCCGGGAGGAACCACCGTGACCTGGCTACGCGTCCTGACCGCACTCGGCATCCTCGCCGTAGCGGCCGGCGCCCTGATCGTCTTCGCCCGCTGCACCGCCGTCCCCCACGGCGGGCGCGCCGCCGACGAGGCGCCGCCCGACCTCCGGGCGGACGCCGAGGGCAGCGGCCTCCAGCGGCCGACCCGCGCCGCCGCCGGACCCAACCCCCGCACAGGCCCCCCCCC
>NZ_JBEXJK010000716.1:0-2087 GCF_040609095.1 Kitasatospora sp. NPDC004799 | reverse complement strand
GTAGACGTCGAACAGCTGGAGCTTCTCGTAGACCGGCGCGACCGTGGCGTGCCGCTGGGCCCGGTGGTGGACGCGCTGCGCGGGGTGGGCCCGTTCCTGCCGCCCGCCGACCGCATCCCGGCCAGCGCCGGGGCGCTGCGCCCGCTGCTGCCCGACCTCGCCGACCGGCTGCCGCCGCTGCCCGCCGCCGCCGGCGAGGGCCCGCCGGGGCTGCGGCTGCTCGTCCAGGCGGTGCGCGCGCTGCTGGGCGCCCTCGGCGAGACCGTCCTGGTCGTCGAGGACCTGCACTGGGTGGACGACGCCACCCGCGAGCTGCTCCTGCTGCTGGCCCGGGACGTGCCGCCGGGGCTGGCCCTGGTGCTCACCTACCGGGCCGAGGACCTGCCGCCCGACACCCCGGCCCTGGGCGCCGCCTACCGCCGCCCGGCCGGGGTGGGCGGGGCGCTGCTGCGGCTGTCCCCGCTGGCCGAGGCGGAGGTCCACGAGCTGGCCCGGGCCGCGCTCGGCCCGCGCGCCACCGCCGCCCTCACCCGGGTGCTGTTCGAGCGCAGCGAGGGCCTGCCGCTGGTCGCCGAGGAGGACCTGATCACGCTGGGCGAGCGGCGCGGCGCCGGCGCGCTGACCAACGCCGCGGACCTGGCCGCCGACCTGGAGCAGTCCGAGGTGCCGCGCGGCCTGCGCGACGCCGTCACCGAGCGGCTCGCGGCGCTGTCCCCGGACGCCGCCGCGATCGCCTGCGCCGCCGCCGTGCTCGGCGTGCCGGCCGGGGAGGACCTGCTGGCCGCCGTGGCCGGCCTGGACGCGCAGGCCGCCGCCGACGGCCTCACCGAGGCGCTGCGGGCGGCGGTGCTCCACGAGCAGCCGCTGGCCCGGTACGGGTTCCGGCACGTGCTGGCGCAGCAGGTGGCCTACCGCCGGCTGCCCGGGCCGCGGCGCGGCGCGCTGCACCGGCGCGCGGTGGCGGCGCTGGGCGCGCGGGAGCCGAGGCCGCTGGTGCAGATCGCCCACCACACGCTGGCGCTGGGCGACCGGGCGGCCTGGCAGGAGGTGGCCGAGGCGGCCGCCGACCAGGCGGTCGCGCTCGGGGACAGCGGCAGCGCGGGGGCGCTGCTGCGCCGGCTGCTGGACGAGCCCGACCTCGACCCGGGCCGGCGCGGGCGGGCGGCGCTCGCGCTGGCGCGGATCGCCGCCGACGGCGTGGACTCGGTGGCGAGCGCCGCGGTGCTGACCGCGATCATCGCCGACCCGCGGCTGCCGGCGGCCGACCGCGGCGAGATCCGCCTGTCGCTGGGCTTCCTGATGGCCGTGCACGGCGGGGACCGGGCCGGTTTCGACCGGATGGAGGAGTCCCTGGAGGAGCTGGGGCCGCGCCCGTCCCGGGCGGCCCGGGCGATGGTGGCGCTGGCCATGAACGAGCGCGACGACGCCGGGGAGCGGGCCTGGCAGTGGCTGGAGCGGGCCGAGCGGACGCTGGCCGCGCACCCGGACGAGGAGGTGGCCGCCGCGGTGCGGGCGACCCGGCTGACCTTCCTGGCGCGCGAGGGCGACCCGTCGGTGTGGGCGCTGCTGGAGGGGCTGCCGCGCACCTCGCCGCGCCCGGAGATCGTCCGGCAGACCACCCGCGCGCTGTACAACGCGGGCGAGATCGCCGTGGAGCTGGGCCACGACCGGCGGGCCGCGGTGCTGCTGGAGGAGAGCCGGCGCCTGGCCCGGCAGGCGGCGATCCCGTACCTGGAGTGCTACAGCCGGATCGCGCTGGTGCGCCTGGACGGGCTGGCCGGGCGCTGGGAGGGGCTGGAGGAGCGGCTGGCCGCGCTGGGCGCCGAGTTCCCGGACCTCGCGATGGCCGGGGTCGAGCAGGCGCTGCTGCTGGGCCGGCTGGCGGCGGCGCGCGGCCGGCTCGCGGTGGCGCACGCCCACTTCGCCGAGGCGGGCCCGTACGGGGAGCGGGAGTCGCAGGTGACCGGGGCGCTGCGGGCGGCCGCCGGGCTGGCGGCGCTGCAGCTGGTGAGTGGGCGTCGCAAAAATACGACAGAACAGGGCCAACTCACCAAAAACGGTGAGTCAGCCCCCACACCCAGAACAGC
>NZ_JBEXJK010000715.1:0-2126 GCF_040609095.1 Kitasatospora sp. NPDC004799 | reverse complement strand
GACGCCAGCACCAAGCCCGGAACAGCCACTACAAACGACGAGGCCACAGCCCGAAAACCGAAGCCTCATCACGCTAAGCACCGTTGCAGTACTAGTCCGGCGGGCCCGGCCACGTGGGGCAAAGGCGAAACCCCGTACCCGGAACGGGCTTTGCCGGTTCTCCCGGTTTTCGCGCAATTGGTCCAGACCTCAAATGGTCCAGACCTATTGACGGGCCCTGCCGCCGCTCCTACGATCCGGACCGGCACAGCCCCACACGTCCCCCACACCCAGAGCCGGGCGTCACGCCCCCACGCGTCGGTCATGCCCATGACGCTCGGCGGAAAGGGAGCACAGCCATGTTCCGTCGAAGGCCGCGTCAACCCCGCCCGCTGCGGGCGACCGTGGAACGCGCGTCCCAGGTCCAGCGGACCGGCCGACCCGGGCCGACGCTGCTCAAGCGCTCCCTCGCCGGGGTGAGTGCCGCCGCCGTCATCGGGGCCGGCCTCGCCGTGGCCGGGACCGTCACGGCCGGGGCCGCCACCCCCAACCTGGTGGCCAACGCCGGGTTCGAGAACGGGCTCGCCGACTGGACCTGTACCGCCGGCTCCGGCGCGGCCGTCGGCAGCCCGGTCCACTCGGGCGCCTCCGCGCTCAAGGCCACGCCGACCGGCCAGGACACCGCCCAGTGCACCCAGACCGTCAGCGTGCAGCCCAACTCCCAGTACACGCTGAGCGCCTACGTCCAGGGCAGCTACGTCTACCTGGGCGCCACCGGCACGGGCGTCACCAACGCCTCGACCTGGACGGGGAGCAGCGCGTCGTACAGCCAGCTCAGCGTGGGCTTCACCACCGGGGCGAACACCACCTCGGTGACCGTCTACCTGCACGGCTGGTACGGGCAGCCCGAGTTCTACGCGGACGACGTGTCGCTCACCGGCCCCGGCGGCAGCAGCCCCACGCCGACCGCCACACCGACCACCACCACACCGACGACGACCCCGCCCACCACCACGCCCCCGACCAGCACGCCGCCCACGACGACGCCGCCCACCACCACGCCGCCGGGCGAGACCTGCCCCACGAAGCCCAAGCCGTCGGGCAAGGTCCTGCAGGGGTACTGGGAGAACTGGGACGGCGCCCTGAACGGCGTCCACCCCGGCATGGGCTGGGTGCCCATCACGGACAGCCGGATGGCCGCGCACGGCTACAACGTCATCAACGCCGCCTTCCCGGTGATCCTCTCGGACGGCACCGTCCTGTGGCAGGACGGCATGGACACCAACGTCAAGGTCTCGACCCCCGCCGAGATGTGCCAGGCCAAGGCGGCCGGGGCGACGATCCTGATGTCGATCGGCGGCGCCGCCGCCGGCATCGACCTGAGCTCCAGCACCGTCGCCGACCGGTTCGTGGCGACCGTCGTCCCGATCCTCAAGAAGTACAACTTCGACGGGATCGACATCGACATCGAGACCGGCCTGTCCGGAAGCGGCAACATCAACACGCTGTCCGCCTCGCAGGCCAACCTGATCCGCATCATCGACGGCGTGCTGGCCCAGATGCCCGCGGGCTTCGGCCTGACGATGGCCCCCGAGACCGCGTACGTCACCGGCGGCAGCGTCAACTACGGGTCGATCTGGGGCGCCTACCTGCCGATCGTCAAGAAGTACGCCGACAACGGGCGGCTGTGGTGGCTGAACATGCAGTACTACAACGGGAGCATGTACGGCTGCTCCGGCGACTCCTACCAGGCCGGCACCGTCCAGGGCTTCACCAAGCAGACGGAGTGCCTCAACAACGGCCTGACCATCCAGGGCACCACCGTCAAGGTGCCGTACGACAAGCAGGTGCCCGGCCTGCCGGCCCAGCCCGGCGCGGGCGGCGGCTACATGGACCCGGGCCTGGTCGGCCAGGCGTGGAACGCCTTCGGCGGCTCGCTGAAGGGGCTGATGACCTGGTCGATCAACTGGGACGGCTCGAAGGGGTGGAGCTTCGGCGACAACGTCAAGCGCCTCCAGGGCCGTTGAGTCGCCACTGAGGTCCCGCTGACGCCCTGCCGGCGACCTGCCTGCGAACCTGCCGGCGATCTGCCGGCGCCTCGCTGACACCCGCTGACGTCCCGCGCCCCCGGTCGGATCCCCGGGGGC
>NZ_JBEXJK010000714.1:0-2138 GCF_040609095.1 Kitasatospora sp. NPDC004799 | reverse complement strand
GGACCGGGTGGACGTCGTCCAGCCCGCCCTGTTCGCGGTGATGGTCTCGCTCGCCGCGCTCTGGCGCTCGTACGGCGTCGTCCCGCCGCGGCTGCCCGTCGACCGGCCCCGGCCCGCGGTGCGCACCGCCGACGCCGCCAACGCCGCGACCGTCCGGCTGGAACTGCCCGCCGACACCGCCCGCCGGCTGGCCGAGGTCGGCCGGGAGCGCGGCGCCACCCTGTTCACCACCCTGGTCGCCGCGGCCCAGGCCTACCTGGCCCGGCTCTGCGGGGAGACCGACATCACCGTCGGCACCGTCACCTCCGGCCGGCACCGGCCCGAGGTCCAGCAGCTGGTCGGATTCTTCGTCAACACCCTGGTGCTGCGCTCCCGGGTCGAGCCCGGGCAGCCCTTCGACGCCCTGCTCGGCGAGGTGCGGCAGACCGTCCTGGACGCCTTCGCCCACCAGGAGGTGCCCTTCGAGCAGGTGGTCGACGCCGTCCAGCCCGAGCGCGACACCAGCCGCAGCCCGCTCTTCCAGGTCCACGTGGTGCTCCAGAACGCGCCGTCCGCCGACCTCGATCTGCCGGGCCTCGACGTGACCGGCGTCGAGACCGACGCCGTGCGGACGGCCTTCGAGCTGATCCTCGAATTCGTCGAGACCGCGAGCGGCGCGCTGCACGGCCTGGTCACGTACAACACCGACCTGTTCGACCGGGACACCGTCGAGCGGATGGCCGGCCAGCTCGCCACCCTGCTGACCGCCGTCGCCCACGACCCGGGCCGCCCCGTCGGCGCGCTGCCGCTGGCCGACCCGGACGCGCTGCCCGCCGGGACGCACGGCACCTTCCGCCCGGTGCCCGAGGCGACCCTGCCCGAGCTGTTCGAACGCCAGGCCGCCGCCACCCCCGGGGCACCGGCGCTGCTCGACGGCGAGCGGGAACTCTCGTACGCCGAACTGGACCGGGCCGCCAACCGGCTGGCCCACCAGCTGATCGGGCGCGGCGTCGGACCGGAGCGGCTGGTCGCCCTCGCCCTGCCCCGCTCGGCGGCCATGACGGTCGCCCAGCTCGCCGTCGCCAAGGCCGGCGGCGCCTTCCTCCCGGTCGACCCGGACTACCCGGCGCCCCGGCGGGAGTTCATGGTCCGCGACGCGGGCGCCCACCTGCTGCTCGACGACCAGGCCCAGGTCTGGGCCGCCGAGGGGCCGGACACCGCGCCCACCGACGCAGACCGCACCACCCCGCTCACCCCCGCCCACCCGGCGTACGTCATCTACACCTCCGGCTCCACCGGCACCCCCAAGGGCGTGGTGGTCACCCACCGGGGGATCGCCGGCTTCACCGCGGCCGCCGCCGAGCAGTACGCCGTCGGCCCCGGCGACCGGGTGCTCCAGTTCGCCTCGCCCAGCTTCGACGCCTCCGTGCTGGAACTGTGCGTCTCCGTCCTCACCGGCGCCACCCTGGTGGTCCCCCCGGACGGCCCCTGGCTGGGCGAGGAACTCGCCGCCGTCCTGGACGAGCACCGGATCACCCACACCCTGATCCCGCCCGCCGCCCTGGCCACCGTCCCCGCCGGCGCGGGCCGCCACCTGCGCACCCTGATCGTCGGCGCCGAGGCCTGCCCCGCCGAGCTGGTCGACCGCTGGGCGCCCGGCCGGCGCATGGTCAACTCCTACGGCCCGACCGAGGCCACCATCGTCGCCACCTGGACCGGCCCGCTCGCCGCCGGCACCGGTTCGCCCACCATCGGCGCCGCCCTGCCGCACGCCCGGGTGTACGTGCTGGACGAGGCCATGCGGCCGCAGCCGCCCGGCACCGACGGCGAGCTGTACCTCGGCGGCGAGGGCGTCGCCCGCGGCTACCTGGACCGCCCCGGGCTGACCGCCGCGCGCTTCGTCGCCGACCCCTTCGGCCCGCCCGGCGCCCGGCTCTACCGCACCGGCGACCGGGCCCGCTGGAACGCCGACGGGGAGCTGGAGTTCCTCGGCCGGCTCGACCGGCAGGTCAAGGTCCGCGGCTTCCGGATCGAGCCCGGCGAGATCGAGGCCGCGCTGCGCGCCCACCCCGCCGTCGACCAGGCCCTCGTGGTGGTCCGCGAGGACGAGCCCGGCCGCACCCGGCTGGTCGGCTACGCCACGCCCGCCGACCCGGAGC
>NZ_JBEXJK010000713.1:0-2145 GCF_040609095.1 Kitasatospora sp. NPDC004799 | reverse complement strand
GTCCCGCCGGATCTGGTCGAGCTGATCGGCGAGCGCCTTCCGTGCGGCCTGGGCACTGGAGAGAGGAGAAGAGGACATGGACTGGCCGGCTGCGGGCACGGCGCTCGGCTTTCCCGTGGGAGCTCGCGGTCGACCGGGGCCCCCGCAGACGGAGAGCCCCGGCTACCCGCCTCCCGTGCGCGCGGTGACCAGGCCGGACTCGTAGGCCGCGATGACCGCCTGGGCGCGGTCCCGGACGTCGAGCTTGCCGAAGATGCTGGTGATGTAGTTCTTCACCGTCGACAGGCTGATGTCCAGCGCCCGGGCGATCCCGGCGTTGTCGAGGCCGGTGGCCATCAACCGCCAGACCTCGACCTCCCGGGGCGTCAGCCCGCTCGTGTCGGTGACCGGCGGCGGCGCGCCGGCCGGGGCCCGGACGTAGGTCGAGATCAGCCGGGTGAGCAGGCGCGGGGCGACCACCGCCTCGCCGGTGTGGACGGTGCGGATCGCCGCGCCCAGTTCCTCCGGCGAGACGTCCTTGGGTAGGAACCCGTGGGCGCCGGCGCGCAGCGCGGCCACCACGTACTCGTCCATGTCGAAGGTGCTGAGGGCGAGGACCCGGCAGGAGGGGAGGGCGCGGGCCAGCTCCCGGGTCGCGCCGACCCCGTCGAGCACGGGCATCCGGATGTCCATCACCACGACGTCGGGGCGCAGCAGGTGGGCGGCGGCAACGGCCTGCTCCCCGTTCTCGGCCTCGCCCACCACCTCGAAGGACGGGTCGGGGGAGAGGATCAGGGACAGGCCGCGCCGCACCAGCGGCTGGTCGTCCGCGAGGAGGAGCCGGATGCCCGCTGCCGCCGCGCCCGCCGGGCCGCCGCCGTCCGAGCTCACCGGGCCGATGCCGTCCGGCCTCACCGAGCCGCCGTCGTGCGGCCTCACCGGGCCGCCGCCGTTCCGTGCTGGACGGCCGCGTCGGCCGTCTCCTCCGGGGCCAGCGGCAGGTCGGCCAGGACGGCGAAGCCGCCCTCCGGAAGCGGTCCGGTCCGCAGGGTGCCGCCGTGCAGGGCGACGCGCTCGCGCATGCCGATCAGGCCGTACCCGCTCCGGCCGCCGGCCGGTACCGCCTCCTGCGGTGCGGCGGTGCCCGTGCCCGCCGTGCCCCCGTCGTCGCGCACCTCGACGGTGACCCGGTCCGGACCGTACGTCAGGGTGACGGTCGCGCGGGCGCGCCCGGCGTGCTTGCGGGCGTTGGTGAGGCCCTCCTGGACGATCCGGAACACGGTCAGCCCGACGGTGGGCGGCAGCGGGCGGCGGGGCCCGTGGACGCCGAAGTCGGTCGGCAGTCCGGCCACCCGGGACTCGTCCACCAGCCGGCCGAGATCGTCCGCCCCGGGCTGGGGCGCGGGCGGGGCGGTGTCCGGTTCGTCGCCGGCCCGCAGGACGTCCAGGAGCTGGCGCATCTCCCGCAGGGCCAGCCGGCCGGAGGACTCCAGGGTGACCAGGGCGTCCCGGACCACCTCCTGGTGGGCGAGGTTGGTCCGGGCGGCGCCGGCCATCAGCTGCATGGTGGAGATGTGGTGCGCCACGATGTCGTGCAACTCCCGTGCGATGCGGCGGCGTTCCTCGGCCACCGCGCGGTCGGCCAGCAGTCTGCGGTTGGCCGCGAGCTCCCGCTGCCAGCGCGCCACGGCGAGGCCGGCGCCGGCCACGAGCAGGGCGGAGAAGGAGGTGCCGGCGAGCGCCTGCCAGGAGGGGACGCGCAGGTGGCTCTGGCTCAGCGTGGTCAGCACCGCCGTCACCGCCGCGGCGGCCGCCGTCACCGGGGGACGGCAGGCCCGGGCGACCGAGTACAGGCCGACCATCTGGACGGCGCCGAAGTGGGTGCTCGCCGGTGCGGACAGGTCGACCGCGGCCTCGACGGCCAGGACCACGGCGAGCGCCCGCACCGGGTGGCGGCGCCGGACGAGCAGCGGCAGGGCCGACAGCGCGACGAGGAGCAGGCCCGTCGGGGTCACCCGGCGTTCCCCGTCCATCTCGCTGAAGAGCAGGTAGTTGACCAGGTCGAGCGTGCAGGCGACGGCGGCCACCAGCGCGTCGGTGTGGGTCCACGGCGCGCCGTCGGTCTCCGGCGGCGGGTCCGCCACCCCGCCGGGCCCCGGGCTCCCG
>NZ_JBEXJK010000712.1:0-2145 GCF_040609095.1 Kitasatospora sp. NPDC004799 | reverse complement strand
ACCCCCAACCCCCCCATACCCCTATTTCTCTTTTTGTTAGTGTTTTACTCCGGGCCCCCCCCCCCCCCGGGGGGGGGGGGGGGGCCCCCCCCCCCCCCCCCCACGGGCGCTCGTCACCACAAGCGCTTGATGCCTCGTATGAGTTTGGACCCCGAGCGGACGACGGCTTGCGTTCCCTTGTCCACCAGTTCCTTCCCCCCTGCCGAGAACTTCGTGAGCCTCTCGGTGCCGAAGGTGATAAGGGCTTTCTCCCCGAACTTGAGGAGGGAGGCCCGGAACTCCTGGCTGGTCCACCCGTACCCGTAGCCGGTCAGCACGGCGCTCACCCCGCTGGCGGCCACCGACGCCACGGTGAGGCCCGCCCAGGCGGCCCGCCCGTAAGGGCCCGGGATGTACTTGGCCGCTCCGGCCGCGATGCCCAGATACATGCTGACGCTGTCGGCCAGGTCAGCGTACTGACGGGCCTTGGCCCTGGAGTCGCCGCCGGAACCGTTGCCCCCCGGAAGCGGCCCGATCGTGTCGTAGGCCGGCTTGTCGGCGGGGTTGACGTTGTTCGCGGCGTTCTGCCGGGCCTGCTCCGCCGCCCTGGCCGCCTCCGCCGCCTGCTCCTGCTCGCGCTTGCGGGCCGCGATGTTCCCGGCCTCGGTCGCGGCCTGCGCGGCCTCCTCCGAGCTCTTGCCGGCGGCCAGCGCCGAGGCCCTTGCCTCACCGGCCGACGCGGCGGCACTGGCCGCCGAGGCCACCGCGCTGCGGGCCGACACCGCGGCCTGGTTCGCGGAGTAGTTGGCCTGCCGGTTCGCCAGCCTCGCCGTGGCCGAGGCGGTCCTCGCCTGCTGGGCGGAGGCCGCCGCGGCGGTGGCCGAGGCGGTGGCCTCCGCGGCCTTGTTCCGGGCCTCGTCCGCGTAGCCCTTGGCCTGGTCGGCCGACGTGCGGGCCCGGTCGGCCCACTGGCCCGCCTCCTGGGCGGCCGAACGCGCCTGGGCCGCGACCGCGGACGCCTCGGCCGCGTTCTGGTTCGCCTGCGCCGCGACCTGGGCGGCGCTCGCGATCAGCGCGCGGACCGCCGCCACGTGGGTGGCGGTGTCCTGGTCCTTCTGGGCCGCCCGGTACTGGCCCCAGGCGACGAAGTCGCTCTGCATCGAGTCCGGGCCGGACATCGCGACCTGTCCGAGGGCCGCCACGACGGGGCCGCCCTTGCCCATGATGGTGAGTGCGGCCACCCGGTCGTCCTCGGCCTTGGCCTGCCAGTAGCCGGTGGCCAGGAACTCGGTCAGGGCCTTGGCGGAGCGGTCGTTCAGGGCTGCGTTCGCGGCGGCGGTGACCGCCTTGCCCGCGTTGTACATCAGCTTGAGGACCTGGACCCGGTTGTCCTCAGCCTGGACGTCGTGGACGCCCTGGGTGAGGAAGGCCTGGATCTGTGCCGGGCTGTCGGCGGCCAGCGCCTGCTGCGCCGCCTCCGCCAGGCCGGGGCCGCCGAGGGTGGAGAACACCAGGGTCCTCTCCCGGTCGTCCTGCAGCAGGGCCTTCGGGTACTGCGACGCGGCCCAGCCGATCACGTCCCGGTCGGTGCCGGAGAGCGCGCTCTGCGCGGCCCGGCTGGTCCACGCACCGCTGCTGGAGAGCAGGTTGACGGCGGCCCGGCGGCCGGCGGCGGCCGCCGTCGCGGTGTCGACCGCCGGGTCGGCGGCCTTGGCGACCAGTTGCCGGGTGGTCTCGTCGACGGCTGCCGCCTGGGTCGCGGCGGTCTGCCGCGACCGCTCCTCCTCCTGCTCGTCCTTGCGGAGCGTGGTGGCCTCGTCGACGGCCAGCTTGGTGTCGGCCGCGAGGTCCTCCTGCTCGCTCTCCCGGGCGAGCGCCTCGACGCCCTGGGCCACCGCCACGGCGTCGCTCGCCACCTTCGCGGCGGCCACCGCCGCGTTGGCGTGCTCGGTGGCCTTGTTCGCCCAGTCCTGGGCGTTGCCCGCCTGGTTCGCGGCCTCGTCCGCCGCCTTCGCGGCGTTCTCCGCGTGGGTGGCGGCTCCGTTGGCGGCCGCCTGGGCGTCCTTCGCGGCCGAAGCCGCGCGGGAGGCCAGCGAGTTGGCCCGCTTGGCGGCCGCGTCGGCGGCGGCGGACGCGCTGCGGGCGACGGCGGCCGCCTCCGACGCC
>NZ_JBEXJK010000711.1:0-2155 GCF_040609095.1 Kitasatospora sp. NPDC004799 | reverse complement strand
GGCCGCCGGCGCCGTCCCGCCGCTGCTGCGCGGGCTGGTCCGCCCGGTGCGGCGCGCGGCGGCGAGCGCGCCCGCCTCCGGCGGGGACCTGGCGGGCCGGCTGGCCGGGGCCTCCCCGGCCGAGCGCGGCCGGATCCTGCTGGAGGTCGTCCAGGAGCAGGTCGCGGCCGTCCTCGGCCACCCGGACCGGTCCGCGATCGAGCCCGAACTGGCCTTCAAGGACCTCGGGTTCGACTCGCTGACCGCGGTCGAACTGCGCAACCGGCTGAACGCCGCGACCGGCCTGCGACTGCCGGCCACGCTGGTCTTCGACCACCCCTGCGCGCTCGACCTCGCCGAGCGGCTGCGCGAGGACCTGCTCCAGGAGGGAGCCGACGCCGTCACCCCGGTGCTGGCCGAACTCGACCGGCTGGAGGCCGCGTTGACGGCCGCCGCGACGGACGACGAGGGCCGCTCCCGGGTCGCGGTCCGGCTCCGGGCGCTGGCCGCGCGCTGGGCCGCCGAGGACTCCCGGCCCGAGGACGCCACCGTCGCGGACGAGTTGGAGTCGGCCAGCGACGACGAGATGTTCGAGTTCATCGGCAAGGAGTTCGGCATCTCCTGACCGGCCTCTCCCGACCGGCCCGCCCCGGGCCCGTCACCCCGAGTGGGCCGGGCGCCGCGCCCGCCCCGGCGCCCGAGCCGCCCGGCCCACTCCCACCAGACTTCCGAACCGTGCCTCGCGGCCATTCGATGGGACGTACCACCATGAACGAAGAGAAGCTCCGCTACTTCCTCAAGCGGGTCACCGCCGACCTGCACGAGACGCGCCGCCGCCTGCGCGAGGTCGAGTCCGGTGAGCACGAGCCGATCGCGATCGTCGCGATGGGCTGCCGCTACCCGGGCGGCGTGCGCACCCCCGAGGAGCTGTGGCAGCTCGTCGCGTCCGGCACCGACGCCATCTCCGGATTCCCCGGCGACCGCGGCTGGGACACCGAGGCGCTGTACGACGGCGACGCCGAGAACGGCCGGTCCGGCACCAGCTACACCCGCGAGGGCGGCTTCCTGCACGACGCGGCGCAGTTCGACCCGGCCTTCTTCGGCATCTCGCCGCGCGAGGCCATGGCCATGGACCCGCAGCAGCGGCTGCTCCTGGAGACCTCCTGGGAGGCCTTCGAGCGGGCCGGGATCGACCCGGCGGGCGTGCGCGGCAGCCGGGTCGGGGTGTTCACCGGCGTGATGTACCACGACTACGCCAGCCGCCTGTTCACCGTCCCCGAGGGCGTCGAGGGCTACCTGAGCACCGGCACCTCCGGCAGCGTGGTCTCGGGCCGCGTCGCCTACACCTTCGGGCTGGAGGGCCCGGCGGTGACCATCGACACCGCCTGCTCCTCCTCGCTGGTGGCCGTGCACCTGGCCGCCCAGGCGCTTCGGCAGGGCGAGTGCTCGCTGGCGCTGGCCGGCGGCGTCACCGTGATGTCCACCCCGGACACCTTCGTCGAGTTCAGCCGCCAGCGCGGGCTCGCCCCCGACGGCCGCTGCAAGGCGTTCTCCGCGGCCGCCGACGGCACCGCCTGGGGCGAGGGCGCCGGCGTGCTGCTGCTGGAGAAGCTGTCCGACGCCCGGCGCAACGGCCACCCGGTGCTCGCCGTCGTCCGCGGCTCCGCCGTCAACCAGGACGGCGCCAGCAACGGCCTCACCGCCCCCAACGGCCCCGCCCAGCAGCGGGTCATCCGCCAGGCCCTGGCCAGCGCGGGCCTGTCCCCGGACCAGGTCGACGCGGTCGAGGCGCACGGCACCGGCACCACCCTCGGCGACCCGATCGAGGCGCAGGCGCTGCTCGCCACCTACGGCCAGGAGCGCGGCGAGGGCGGCGCCCCGCTGTGGCTCGGCTCGGTCAAGTCCAACATCGGCCACACCCAGGCCGCCGCGGGCGTGGCGGGCATCATCAAGCTCGTCATGGCGATGCGGCACGGCACGCTCCCGCGGACCCTGCACGTCGACGAGCCGTCCCCGCACATCGACTGGAGCGCGGGCGAGGTCGAGCTGCTCACCGAGGCCCGCCCCTGGCCGGCCGGCGAGCGGTAGCCGATCGGGGTGCTCTGGGCGTACTGGTCGGCGGCGAAGTGGTTGAGCCGACGGCCGCCCTCGCGCCAGGCCATCATGGTCAGCCCGG
>NZ_JBEXJK010000710.1:0-2158 GCF_040609095.1 Kitasatospora sp. NPDC004799 | reverse complement strand
GCGGCCGTCGGTGCCTCGCGCGCCGCCGTGGACGCCGGCTGGTACCCGCACAGCAGCCAGGTCGGCCAGACCGGCAAGCAGGTCTCCCCGCAGCTCTACATCGCGGCGGGCATCTCCGGCGCCATCCAGCACCGGGCCGGCATGCAGACCTCGAAGACCATCGTGGCCGTCAACAAGGACCCCGAGGCCCCGATCTTCGAACTGGTCGACTACGGCGTGGTCGGCGACCTCTTCCAGGTGCTGCCGCAGCTCACCGCCGAGGTGAAGGCCCGCAAGGCCTGATCCCCGCGGGGAGGTTCGGAGGGCGTGGTGCCGGGTGCCCGGTGCCGCGCCCTCCGTCGTTCCCGGCCGTTCGGAGCCTCCTCGGCCAGGCCCGTCGCTCCGGCCGGTCGTCCCCGGATCGCGGCCGGTGGGCCGGCGGCCCGTAGAGTCGGCGCCGGCGCGTGACGCGGAGGCGCACGCGCGAGACGGACGCGCGGCGCACCGGCGCGGCGCGGTGGCGTGGGACGAGGCGAGGACGGTGGCATGGCACTGCTGACGGCACTTCAGGGCGGTTTCGGCGACGCGGCGGACGCGCTGCGGATCGACGGGCGGGCGCTCTCCCGGGAGGACCTGCTGGGCGCGGCGACGGCCGTCGCCGACCGGGTGGCCGGTGCCCCGGCGCTCGCGGTGCTCGCCCGGCCCACCGTCGAGACCGTCACCGCCGTGGTCGGCGGCCTGCTGGCGGGCGTCCCGGTGGTGCCGCTGCCGCCCGACTCCGGGCCCAAGGAGCGCGAGCACATCCTGCGCGACTCGGGTGCGGCGCTGCTCGCGCACGCCGTCGGGGAGGAGCTGCCGCCGGACACCCCGGTGGCGGGGCTGCCGGTCGACCCCGCCCAGCGCTCCGCCACCGGCCACGCCGAGCCGGCCGCCGGGTCGACCGCCTTCGTGCTCTACACCTCGGGCACCACCGGCGCGCCCAAGGGCGTGGTGATCCGGCGCGAGGCGGTGGCCGCCGACCTGGACGCGCTGGCCGCCGCGTGGCAGTGGACCGCCGAGGACACCCTGGTGCACGGCCTGCCGCTGTTCCACGTGCACGGGCTGCTGCTCGGGGTGCTCGGCGCCCTGCGCACCGGCAGCGCCCTGGTGCACACCGGGCGGCCCACCCCGGAGGGGTACGCGGCGGCGGGCGGCAGCCTGTACTTCGGGGTGCCCACCGTCTGGTCCCGGGTGGCGGCGGACCCGCGGGCCGCGGCCCGGCTCGCCCCGGCCCGGCTGCTGGTCTCGGGCAGCGCGCCGCTGCCCGTCCCGGTGTTCGAGAAGCTGGCGGCGCTCACCGGGCACGCCCCGATCGAGCGGTACGGGATGACCGAGTCGCTGATCACCGTGAGCACCCGGGCGGACGGCGAGCGGCGCCCCGGCAGCGTCGGGCTGCCGGTGGACGGGGTCCGCACCCGGCTGGTCGGCGAGGACGGCGGGCCGGTGCCCGCCGACGGGGAGAGCGTCGGCGAACTGCAGGTCTGCGGCCCGACGCTGTTCAGCGGCTACCTCAACCGGCCGGACGCGGACGCCGAGGCGTGGACGGCGGACGGCTGGTTCCGCACCGGCGACGTCGCGGTGATCGGGGCGGACGGCTTCCACCGGATCGTCGGCCGCGCCTCGGTGGACCTGATCAAGAGCGGCGGCTACCGGATCGGCGCGGGCGAGGTCGAGGCCGCGCTGCGCGACCACCCGGCGGTCGCCGACGCGGCCGTGGTCGGCGTGCCGGACGAGGACCTCGGACAGGCGGTCGTCGCGTACGTCGTTCCGGACGGCGCCGTGACGGGGGACCAGCTGACGGCCTTCGTGGCGGAGCGGCTCTCGGTGCACAAGCGGCCGCGCCGGGTCGTCCTCGTGCCCGAACTGCCCAGGAACGCCCTGGGGAAGGTGCTGAAGAAGCAGCTGCTGGCGGAGGCCGGCGGCCGCTGACGACGGGGCTCCGGACGCCCCCTCGGGTGACGGGTGTTCACCCTGATGCGCCGTCGGTGCTCACCACCCGTGACCCTTCCATTGGCGCACTCCACTGCGCGCGGTGAGCGGACGCGTGCCTAACGTGACGAGCAGGCAGAACCGAACCCCCTGGGCGACATGCCGCGGGGGGGCGGGGGGCGGCGCGACGCCCCCCGGGGGGACAGACGGA
>NZ_JBEXJK010000709.1:0-2174 GCF_040609095.1 Kitasatospora sp. NPDC004799 | reverse complement strand
AGCACCTGGGTGCGGTCGTCGGCACCCGGGGCGGCGCCGGTGCCCACGGCGCCCATGGCCATGGCGCCCGGCACCGCGGCGGGCGGCACCGCGGCGGGCGGCAGCGGCGACGCGGTGGAGGGGACGGCGGTCGGCTGCGGGTCCGGCAGCAGCAGGGCGCCGACCGCCAGCGCCTCGTCCACCGCCGCCGGGGAGGCGTGCACGCCGACGCCGGCCGCGACCACCCGCAGCGCGTGGGCCAGCGAGGTGGCGCCGGGCCGCTGGGCCGGGTCCTTGCGCAGGCAGCGCTCGATCACCGTCCAGAGCGGCTCGGGCATGGTGCTGGGCCGCTGCGGCTCCTGGGCCAGGTGGGCCTGGAGCACGGCGAGCGCGCTGTCGCCCTGGAACGGCTGGCGACCGGTGACCAGCTCGTACAGCATGATCCCGGCGCCGTACACGTCCACCGCGGAGGTCTGCGGACGGCCCTCGGCGGACTCCGGCGCGACGTAGGCGGGGGTGCCGACGAACTCGTGGGTGCGGGTGACGCCCGGGGAGTCGGCCAGCCGGGCGATGCCGAAGTCGGTCAGCAGCGGGTGCATCCGCTCGGCGCCGTCCACCACGGTGGAGGCGAGCAGCACGTTGGCCGGCTTGAGGTCGCGGTGGACGATCCCGTCCGCGTGGCTGGCCGCCAGCGCGTCCGCCACCTGGGCCATCAGCAGGCTGCCCGCGATCGGGCTGAACGGGCCGTTGGCGCGCAGGTAGCGGGACAGGTCGGGGCCCTCCACCAGGTCCATCACCAGGGCCAGCAGCTCGCCCTCGACGACCAGGTCGCGGACCCGGACGATGTTGGGGTGGGTCAGCCGCAGCAGCAGCGAGCGCTCGCGCAGGAAGCGCATCACCACGTCCGGGTCGGCGGCCAGCTCCTCGCGCAGCACCTTGATCGCCACCCGCTGCCCGGGCACGCAGCCCGGCACCTGGACGTCCTCGCGCACCACGCCGCGCCAGACGGTCCCGGTCGCACCCCGCCCGAGGGTCTCATCCAGCAGATATTTGCTGCCGACTGGCCGCACCTGTCGCACTCCTCGCCGTGCCGCCCGCGCGGGGCGCTCCTCCGCCGGTGCGGTGAGCCTGCCGGGCCCGTGTCTGCGGCCACTCTAACGGTGTCCGTTCGGGTTTTTGAGGTGACCGGTAGGCCATCCGTACGGTCTGGGGAAGGGTTGGGGGACATCCCCTAGGGAAGGTCCCGGGCACCCCGCGAAGGGCCGGTCGACCTGACCCTCCGTCGCCCCCGCCACGGCGATGATCGCAAGATCGTCAAATCCGGTACGGTGCGCGGACCGTCCTCGACGGATGGCAGGATGGACACTCGCCACTCGTGTGGCCCAACGGTGCCCACGGGACCGGGCAGCGGTACCAGGCTCCACACCAGCAGAAGGGACCCGCGGGCGAGATGCAGATCCGGCTGACCGTCCTCCGACCGCGCAGCGGCCCGTCCGCCGCCGGCTCCGCCATCCCCTACGTGGACGTGCTGGTCACCGCGCCCGTCGGCACCGCACTCGGCGCCATCGCGGGCGCGCTCGCCGGCGCCGTGGGCGTCCGCGGGCCGCGGGCCGCCACCCACGTGCACCTCTACGCCGGGGCGCACCGGGTCGACGAGCACACCCTGCTCGGCCACCCGCCGCTGCTCGACGGCGCCGTACTCAGCCTGAACGAACCCGACCCGACCGCCGACGACCCCGACGACACCCCCGCGGCCGCCGAACTGCGGGTGGTCGGCGGCCCCGACGCCGGCGGGGTGCACCGGCTGCACGGCCGGGAGATCCGGGTCGGCCGCTCCGCCGAGGCCGACGTCCCGCTCGACGACCCGGACGTCTCCCGGCTGCACCTCTCCCTGCACCTCGCCGAGGACGGCCGGGTCTCCGTCCGCGACCTCGGCTCCACCAACGGCACCGCCCTGGACGGCCGGCTCGTCCCGCCCGGCGCGCCGGAGGCCGCCGTCCCGCTGGAGCCCGGCGCCGTCCTGCGGATCGGCGAGTCCACCCTCCAGGTGACCGCCCCCGACCCGGCCGAGGCCGCCGGGGCCGTCCGCGCCGCCCTGCCGGACGGCCACGGCCACCTCCAGCTCGCCGCCCCCGGCCCGACCCGGCCCGCGCCGCCCGTGGACGGCCTCCCGCCGTACTACCACCCGGGCCGCG
>NZ_JBEXJK010000708.1:0-2176 GCF_040609095.1 Kitasatospora sp. NPDC004799 | reverse complement strand
GCCGCCGCGGCCGGCCCGCCGCGGCGGCCGATCAGGTCGGCGGCCAGGGTGCGCAGCTGGTAGCGCTCGATCGCGGCCTGCTCGTTGGCGTCCGCGTCCAGCTGGACCCGGCCCTGCTGGGTCAGCACCGCGGAGTAGTGCTTGCCGGGCCGGAACGTCAGGCGCGAGAAGTCTGCGTGCACGGTTTCCCTTTCGGAATTCTCTGACGGCTGGTCAGCAGCCGCTCGGGAGAGGTCAGTTGACGAAGAAGATCCCGGCGTCGGCGCCGGCCGGCGTGTACTCGGCCAGCCGGGCCCGCAGGTTGTCCTCGCGCTGGGGCTGGAACAGGTCGTGGAAGGCGCCCAGTTCGGAGCGGTCCTCGGCGCCGCGGGTGATCTCCGGCGCGCACCCGGCGGCCAGCCGGGCGTAGTCGGGCGTGCCGTAGCGCAGGCTGGTGAACACCGGGCGGACCCGCTCGGCCTCCAGGTCGCGCAGCCGGGCGGCCCGCTCCGGGGGCAGCTCGCCGCGCTCGACCAGCTCGGTCACCGCCGCGCGCACCCGGTCGGGCTGGCACTCGTACCGGCGCGGGGTGCGCGAGCCCGGGGGGACGTAGCAGAACCGCAGGCAGCCGACCGCGCGGCGGGCCACCCGCAGCCGGCCGGTGAACACGCTGTCCTCGCCGACCGGCACCGCATGGCAGTGCACCTCGCCGACCACCGTGGAGCGGTGGGCGTGCAGCAGCGCGTGGGCGTGCTCGCAGTCGGGCCCGGCGAGCGCCGGCCGGTCGGACCCGGTGGCGTCCAGGACGCTGTCGGCGAGGTGGATCTCCAGCGGCTCGGCCTCCACCTCGTCGCCGACCACCTGGATCGCGCCCAGGATGCTGCGCTCGATCCGGACGCAGGCCGTGGTGTGGTCCAGCACCAGGCTGGGCTCGTGCGGCGAGTGCGGCTCGCAGTGCGGCTCCAGCGACCAGCCCGGCACCAGGGTGCAGTGCCGCAGGGTGACGGAGGCGAGCGGACCGGTGACGTTGACCCCGCGACCGGTGATCAGCAGGCCGTCCAGGACCAGCCGGCCGCCCGGGCAGACGCCCCGGACGTTCAGCGCGTCCGGCCGGTTGCTGTACCAGTCGAGCAGCCGGATCACCGGGCGGGCGCCCTCGGCGGCGCGCAGTTCGAGGCGGTCGTCGGCCTCCAGGTCGAAGTCCAGCTGCTCCTGGTAGGCGCCGCTGTGGGTGATCTCGATGACGGCGGAGCCGCCCGCGGTGCCGGCCGCCCGGTCGGCGCGCCACTGCTCGTAGGCGTCGTTGATCCGCTCGTACGGCCGGCCGGGGCCGACCTGGTAGAGCGTCCGGTGCCGGGCCTCCGGGCGGTCGCGCGGGTACTCCCCGCCGCCGGTGTCGTCGCCGAACGCGTAGTGGTAGTCGACCCAGACGCCGTGCCGCGGCGCGGAGCGGGAGCCGAAGGCGATCCGGCCGAGCACCGGGTCGACGGCGACCTGCCCGCGCTTGGGCCGGTACGTCCAGTCGGTGAGGTCGGCCACCGTGATGTCCGCGGGCGGGACCGGCTCCTGGGCGCCGTCGCGCCAGATCGCGAAGCTCTTGCCGGGCCCGTAGTAGTCGGCGAGGCGCTCGGCCAGCTGTCGGCGCCGGATCGGGGCCGGCACGTTGTCGATCGCCGCGAGGTGGGTGGCCGAGGGCTCCGGCTCGGGCCGGGTGACCAGCGGGGCGTCGTTGCCGAGCACCGAGAAGGTGAAGAGGTTCCGGGCCCGGTCGATGCAGTACGCCGGCGCCCGGGTGACCCGGTACGGCTTCAGCCGCCAGACGTACAGGGCGACCCCGGCCGGGGTGCGGCCGCCCTGGCGGCGGGCGGAGGCGGCCCGGCGGACGTCGACGGTGTGCGCCTGCCCGTCGAAGGGCCCGCCGAGCAGGTCCAGCTCGGCGCCGCGCCGGACGTCGACCAGCCGGCCCCGGCCCAGCCGCTGACGGTCGGCGAACTCCTCGTCCGGGCGCAGCAGCCGCACCGGCTGGGTGCCGGCGAGCAGCCGGGAGAGCTCCACGGCCCGGGCCGGCCAGTCGGCGACCGAGGCGGACAGCTCCTCCAGCAGCGGGAGCGTGCCCTTGCGCCGGCGGTTGGCGACGGTGTTCGCGACGTCGCGCCGCGGCGCCAGCCGGGCGGCGAGCCGGTCGCGGGCCGCGGCC
>NZ_JBEXJK010000707.1:0-2177 GCF_040609095.1 Kitasatospora sp. NPDC004799 | reverse complement strand
GGGCCGGCGAGCCTCAGCACCTTCGCGAGCGCTCGGGGCGTGCGCTCCCGGTAGAGCCGGGGCAGGTCCGCGTCGTAGCCGGCGGCGCGCAGCCGGGCGACCAGACGGACGGCGGTGATCGAGTCCCCGCCGGACTCGAAGAAGTTGGCACCGTCCCCGACCCGGGGCAGCCCCAGGACCGAGGCCATCGCCGCGGTGACGTCGCGCAGCGCCGCCGCCGTGTCCTGCGCCCCGTCGTGCTCCGGCCCGGATCCGTCCGCCGGGCCGCCGCTCGCGAACGGATCCGGCAGTGCGGCCACGTCGAGCTTCCCGTTGGCGGTGCGCGGCAGCTGGTCCACGAGGACGACACCGGCCGGCACCGCGTACGCGGGCAGCCGACCGGCGGCGAACTCCCGCAGTTCGGCGGGGGAGGGGCGGTCCCGGCGGCTCGGGACCACGGCGGCGGCGAGCAAGGGGGGCCGGCCGGGCCGGCGGATCACCCAGGCGCGGGCGGAGGCCACCGCGGGGTGGGCCAGCAGGGCCGCCTCGACTTCTCCGAGCTCGATCCGGTAGCCGCGGATCTTGACCTGGTGGTCGAGGCGGCCCAGGTACTCGATCGTGCCGTCCGCGAGCCTGCGGCCCCTGTCGCCGGACCGGTAGAGCCGGGCGCCGGGCAGTGCGGAGTGCGGGTCGGCCGTGAAGCGCGCGTGGTCGGCTTCCGGGGCGACCGCATAGCCGAGGGCGACCCCGGGGCCACCGACGTGGATCTCACCCGGCACTCCGAACGGAGCGGGGCGGCCGTTGCCGTCCAGGACGTACACGGGGGTGTCCGGCAGCCCGACGCCGATCCGTGAGCGTCCGTCGCGGACGTCGGCGCGGCTCAAGCGGTGGAGGGTGCTGTGCACCGTGGTCTCGGTGATGCCGTACATGTTCACGAGTGCGGGCGTCCGCTCGCCCCAGCGGTCGAACCACGGGGCCAGGGCCGCCGGGTTGAGCGCCTCCGCGCACAGCACGACGTACTCGAGCCGCTCGAACCCCGCACCGCGCGCCAGGGCCGCGTCGCGGAACCCGTCGAAGGAGGTCGGGGAGATGGTGAGCATCGAGACGTGCTCGCGCTCCACCAGAGCCACCGTCGCCTCGGGGTCGCGGACGGTCTCGTACGGGGCGAACACCACCCGGCCGCCGTGCAGCAAGGCCCCGTAGATCTCCCACACGGAGGCGTCGAAGGTGATCGCGTGGGCGCCCAGCCAGGTGTGGTGCGCGTCGAGGCCGAAGATCCCCCGGGTGGTCGTGAAGAGCCGGACGACGCTGCGGTGGGCGACCTCGACGCCCTTGGGCTGCCCGGTGGATCCCGAGGTGAACAGCAGGTAGGCGGTGTCGTCCGGCGTTCCGACCGGCGCCGGGCCCCGTTCGGCCTCGGGCAGCCGCGCGGGCAGCACCTCCACCCGCACCCCCGGCGGCGCCTCCTGGCCGGAGCCGTCCGTCAACAGGAGCGACAGTCCGGCCAGTTCGACGATCCTGGCCTGCCGGGCGGCGGGCGCGGCGGGGTCGATCGGTACATAGGCGGCACCCGTCCTGAGCACTGCCAGCAGGGCGGCGACCAGGGTCGCCGAACGCTCCATCCGTATTCCGACCAGCTGTCCGGGACCGACCCCCGACTCGGCGAGCCGCAGGGCCAGCCAGTCGGCCTGCCGGCCGAGTTCGCGGTAGGTGGTCCGGTCCGAGCCGGTGCTGACCGCCACGCGGTCGCCCGAGGCCTGGATCTGACGGTAGATCAGCTCGTCCAGGCGCCCCTCCACGTCCGCGGGGGCGGAGCGGCCCAGCTCCGCCAGCGCGGCCCGCTCCTCCGCTCCCGCCAGGTCGAGCGCGTCGAGCCGGATCCCGGGATCCGCCGTCCCCTGCCGGGCGGCCCGCACCACCTGCTCGACGATGCGGCGCGCCACCACCGGATCGAAGGCGTCACGTGCGAACCCGTAGTGCAGCCGGTCCTCGTCCGGTAGCGCGGACAGGTGCTGGTTGGCTACGTTCGGGAGGGATAACCGCTGAAAGCATCTAAGCGGGAAGCCTGCTTCGAGATGAGCACTCCCACCTCCTTGAGAGGGTAAGGCTCCCAGTAGACGACTGGCTTGAACGGCCGTCGGTCGGCGAGGCCCTGGCCCGACTCGCGGGCGCGCGACCGATCCTGGTGCCGCTGCTCC
>NZ_JBEXJK010000706.1:0-2177 GCF_040609095.1 Kitasatospora sp. NPDC004799 | reverse complement strand
GGGCCACCCGTCGGCGCCGCGCCGCGCACGCCCGTCGGCACTGACGACGTCCATCGGCACCGACCGGCCGCGCGCGTGGCCGCTGACGACGCCTGTCGTCGGCGGGCGCGCGCGGCGTCGGTGACTACGCCTGTCGTCATGGTGACTACACCTGTCGTCGCCGACCATGCCGGTGTCGTCACCGACGGCACCCGGAACGGCGGGAGTGCCGTCCCCGGCACTCCCGCACCGTGACCGTGCCGACGCGGACGGTTGGTTCACATGCGCGTTACACGAGAGGAACAACCGGGAAACGGCGGCTTGCGACGCTACGCGGGCACCCACCACCCAGCAATGCGAGGGACACGCCGTGGCAATCAAGGCCGAGTACATCTGGATCGACGGCACCAAGCCGACCGCGAAGCTCCGTTCCAAGACTCGCGTCCTGCCCAACGCCGACAAGATCCCGACCTGGGGCTTCGACGGTTCCTCGACCAACCAGGCCGAGGGCCACGCCTCGGACCGCGTGCTGGAGCCGGTGAAGGTCGTGCCGGACCCGATCCGTGGTGGCGACAACATCCTGGTGCTCTGCGAGGTCCTGGAGACGGACGGCACCCCGCACGTCTCCAACACCCGCGCCCTGCTGCGCGAGGTCGCCGAGAAGTACGCCGCCCAGGAGTCGATCTTCGGCATCGAGCAGGAGTACACCTTCTTCAAGGGCTCCCGCCCGCTCGGCTTCCCGGAGGGTGGCTTCCCGGCCCCGCAGGGCGGTTACTACTGCGGCGTCGGCGCCGAGGAGGTCTTCGGCCGCGAGATCGTCGAGCTGCACCTGGACCGCTGCATCGACGCCGGCCTGGCCATCTGCGGCATCAACGCCGAGGTCATGCCCGGCCAGTGGGAGTTCCAGATCGGCCCGGTCGACGCGCTGACCGTCTCGGACGACATGTGGATCGCCCGCTACCTGCTCTACCGCACCGCCGAGGAGTTCGGCATCGACGCCACCCTCGACGCCAAGCCGGCCCGGGGCGACTGGAACGGCGCGGGTGCCCACACCAACTTCTCCACCAAGGCGATGCGCGAGGGCTACGACGCCATCATCACCGCCTGCGAGTCGCTCGGCGCCTCCCAGGAGAAGGTGCTGGAGCACGTCAACCAGTACGGTGACGACATCCAGTCCCGCCTCACCGGCAAGCACGAGACCGCCCCGTGGAACGTCTACAGCTACGGCGTCTCCGACCGCGGCGCCTCGGTGCGCATCCCGTGGCAGGTCGAGGTGGAGAAGAAGGGCTACATCGAGGACCGTCGCCCGAACGCCAACGTCGACCCCTACGTCGTCACCCGCCTCCTGATCAACACCTGCTGCGAGGCTCTGGAGAAGGCCGGCCAGGTCTGATCCACCGTCTCCTGGGTGCACAGGCGACACCCGTAGGCCCCCTCCCGACGCGGAGGGGGCCTACGGGCGTTTCCCCCGGTCGGGTGGCCGGCCGGAGTGGCCGGAAATCGGTGAACTCGCTTGGCCGACGCTCCCGTTGCTACCGGTGAGGGCCCGCCGGGCGGGCGCCGGGCGGGCTCCGCCACCGGCGTCCCGGTCGGTCGACCGGGCCCGACCCCGACCAGTCAGGAGCAGTTGTGAACAAGATCAAGGCCGTCGTCGCGGCCGCCGCCGTCCTCGCCGGCATCGGCCTGACCGCGGCTCCCGCCTCGGCCTCCGTCGCCAGCCCCGCGCACTGCGGCAGCACGATCTTCGGCGGCGACTTCCTCTGCGGAGGGGACTACGGCGTCGGCGGCCAGACCTTCCACACCTTCCAGGACGGCACCCAGCAGGTCTTCGTGGTCGGCACCGACCACGCCCTGTGGACGCGCTGGACGATCGGCAACACCGACAAGCTGAGCGCCTGGACCAAGATGGGCGGCTACCTGACCAGCAGGATCGTCATCGTCAGCTCCAACCAGTCCGGCGCCCTCACCCTCTCGGCGCGCGGCTCGGACGGCCACCAGTGGTACATCGACCGGAACTCGGGCGGCGGCTGGAGCGGCTGGTACACCTACGGGGTGCCGAAGGGCTGACCGGCGCGCCGGTGGACGGCCGGGGCGGGGTGGTCGCGCCCCCGCCGGGGGGCCGACGGGGGGGCGCCCCGCCCGCCCCGCTCCGCCGGGGCGGGTGAGTTTCCTCACGCCGGGTGCCGCAGACGGGTGAT
>NZ_JBEXJK010000705.1:0-2179 GCF_040609095.1 Kitasatospora sp. NPDC004799 | reverse complement strand
CGGACGCGCACGCCGCCGCGACCGCCCAGAGCAACACCTGGCTCTACTCGGACGGTTCGGTGCTCACCCGCACCGGCCAGACCAACCGGCAGAACATCTGGGGCGACCAGCTCCCGGACGTCCGCCGCGACATCGCCGGCCTGGCCCAGGCGATCGCCGCCCGCGAGCCGGTCGTGCTGCTGGCCCGCCCCGAGCAGCAGGACGCCGCCCGGAAGGCCTGCGGCGCGGCCGTCGAGGTCGTCCCGGTCGCCGTCGACGACCTGTGGGCCCGGGACACCCTGCCGGTGTTCGTCGAGGAGGGCGGCACGGTCAAGGGCGTGGACTTCAACTTCAACGGCTGGGGCGGCAAGCAGCGGAGCGGCAACGACTCCAAGGTCGCCCGGGCGGTGCTGGCCAGGTACGGCGTGGAGCGGATCGAGACCCCGCTGGTCGCCGAGGGCGGCTCCTTCGAGACCGACGGCCAGGGCACCCTGCTGGTCACCGAGAGCTCCGTCGTCAACGACAACCGCAACCCCGGCCTGAGCCGGGCCCAGGTCGAGGCGGAGCTGAAGAAGGCCCTCGGCGTCACCAAGGTGATCTGGCTGGCCGGCGTCAGGGGCCAGGACATCACCGACGCCCACGTCGACTGCCTGGCCCGCTTCGCCGCCCCCGGCGTGGTCCTGCTCGACCAGGCCTTCCCCGGCGGCCCGGCGGACGTGTGGTCCCGCGCGGCCGACCAGGCCCGCGGTGTCCTCCGGGACGCCACCGACGCGACCGGCAGGAAGCTGCAGGTGATCGAGCTCCAGCAGCCGGACCCGGACAAGATCACCGGGCGCGGCGACGCCTTCGTCTCCTCGTACATGAACTTCTACGTCGGTACCAAGGGCGTCTACCTGCCCAGGTTCGGCGACACCCGGGCCGACGACCGGGCCCAGCAGGTCCTGAAGCAGTACTACCCGGGCCGGGAGATCGTCCCGGTCAGGATCGACGCGATCGCGGCCGGCGGCGGCGGCATCCACTGCGCCACCCACGACGTCCCGGCCCTCGGCTGACCGCGAGAGCGGGGGCTGCGTGCCGCTACTTCTCCACGGTGTACCGCAGCTGGGCGAAGCCGCCGAGGTCGGTGGCCGATTCCAGGCGCAGCGGGACGTCCTCGGCCAGTTCGCCGAAGAGCCGGTGACCGGCGCCGATGAGGACCGGGGCGACGCTGATGACGAACGCGTCGACACGTCCGGCGCGGACGAAGCTCTGGATGAGGCGTCCACCGTCGGGGTAGACGTGCCGGATCCCGCGCTCGTCGAGATCGGCGACGAGGCCGGCCATGTCGCGGTAGACGGTGACGCGCGGGTCGGCGTCCTCGGGGAGCGTGGTGCTCAGGACGCCGACGTGGCGGTCACCGTAGTGCCAGGCCTCCTCGCCGAAGCCGACGACCTTGTCGTACGTGTTGCGGCCCATGACCACGGCGTCGACCGAGTCGAGGAACGCGAAGTAGCCCAGGTCACCGGCGCTTTCGCCGCGCGAGGTCAGCCAGGCGATGTCGTCGTCGGGGCGGGCGATGTAGCCGTCGAGGCTGGTGCCGATGAAGACGGTGGCGGTGAAGGTCACGGGGTCCTCCGGAGCAGGTGGTCGAGGTCGTCGTGGAGCAGGGCGGCGGGATCGCCGTCGCCGGTGAGGGCCCACCGCAGCAGGGAGCCGTCGGTGGTGACCTGGACGGCGCGCGCCAGGCGGGGGATGTCCGTACCGGACGGGAGCTCGCCGCTCGCGACGGCGTCGGCGAGCAGCTCCCGCAGCGCCGCGTCGACCGCGCGGGTGTGTTCGGCGGCGTGCACGCGGAACTCCGGGTCGGAGAGGTCGAGTTGGAGCATGCCGAGGTGATTGGCCAGTTCCTCGGGGGTGGACATGTGACCGGCGAACTCGTCCGCGGCGGCGTGCAGCGCCGCCAGGGGCGAGTCGTGCGCGGCCCGGGCCCGCCGGTAGGGCGCGGCGGCGTTCGCGGCGGCGTCCGCGGCGAACGCCAGCAGCAGGCCCCGCTTGGAGCCGAAGCGCTGCGACAGCGTCGCCGGGGAGACGCCCGCTTCGGCGCCGACGTGCGCCAGGGTGAGAATGGGCATGTCCGGGATTCTCCCATCCCGAACACGCCCGCCGTCCGCCGGCCCGGCCTCCGAGGCCCCGGCCCGGTGCGTCAGGCCGCGGCCCGCTC
>NZ_JBEXJK010000704.1:0-2188 GCF_040609095.1 Kitasatospora sp. NPDC004799 | reverse complement strand
GAGGGGTTGTTCCATCCGGACGCTGATCATCCCGGGACGTCGTACACGCGGTCGGGCGGTTTCCTGGCGGACGCGGCGGGGTTCGATGCCGAGTTCTTCGGGATCTCGCCGCGTGAGGCGCTCGCCATGGACCCGCAGCAGCGGGTGCTGCTGGAGACGGCGTGGGAGACGCTGGAGGACGCGGGGATCGATCCGACGTCCTTGCGGGGCAGCCAGACGGGGGTGTTCACCGGCATCTGGTCCTCCGGCTACGGCGACCAGGCACCCGCCGACGCCGAGGGCTACCTCGGTACGGGCGCCGCGACCAGCGTGACCTCCGGCCGGATCGCCTACCTGCTGGGGCTGGAGGGCGCGGCGGTCTCGCTGGACACCGCCTGCTCGTCCTCGCTGGTGGCGATCCACCTGGCGGCGCAGGCGCTGCGGGCGGGGGAGTGCACCCTCGCCCTGGCCGGCGGGGTGACCGTGATGGCCAACCCGCTGGGGTTCACGGAGTTCTCGCGCCAGCGTGCCCTGGCTCCCGACGGCCGGGTGAAGGCGTTCGCCGAGGCGGCCGACGGGACGGCCTGGGGTGAGGGCGCGGGGCTGGTGCTGCTGGAGCGGTTGTCGGACGCCCGGCGGAACGGTCACCGGGTGCTGGCGGTGGTGCGGGGTTCGGCGGTGAACCAGGACGGCACCTCCAACGGCCTCGGCGCGCCGAACGGTCCCTCGCAGGAGCGGGTGATCCGTCAGGCGCTGGCGAACGCGGGACTGTCGACGGCGGACGTGGACGCGGTGGAGGCGCACGGCACGGGGACGACGCTCGGTGACCCCATCGAGGCGCAGGCGCTGCTGGCGACCTACGGCCAGGGGCGGGTGGAGCCGTTGTGGCTGGGGTCGGTGAAGTCCAACATCGGCCACACCCAGGCGGCGGCCGGTGTGGCGGGCGTGATCAAGATGATCATGGCGATGCGGCACGGGCAGTTGCCGCCGACGCTGCACGTCGACGCGCCGACCTCGCACGTCGACTGGGAGTCCGGAAACATCCGGCTGCTCACCGAGACCCGGCCCTGGCCCGACAACGGCCGCCTGCGCCGCGCGGGCATCTCGGCGTTCGGCATCAGCGGGACGAACGCGCACGTGGTGATCGAGGCGGCCGCCGAGGAGCCGGCCGGGGTTCCGGCAGGGTCCGCGGGCGGGGTGGTGCCGTGGGTGCTGTCGGCCAGGTCCGAGGCGGCGTTGCGGGAGCAGGCGCGCCGGCTGGTCGACTTCACCGCCGGGCATCCGGAGGTGAGTCCGGCGGCGATCGGGGGCGCGCTGGCCGCCCGCGCCGTGTTCGAGCACCGGGCGGTGCTGAGCGGTGTGGAGGCCTTGGAGGCCCTGGCGGAGGGCCGGTCGGTGCCGGGGTCGGTCACCGGGACGGCCCGTCCGCTGGGCCGGTCGGTGTTCGTGTTCCCGGGGCAGGGTGCTCAGTGGGTGGGCATGGGCCGGGACCTGTACGAGCAGTCCGAGGTCTTCCGCGCCGGCATCGACGCGTGCGATGCGGCGCTGGCGCCGTACACGGACTGGTCGTTGGTGGAGGTGCTGACCGGCGGTGGGTCGCTGGAGCGGGTGGACGTGGTGCAGCCCGCGCTGTTCGCGGTGATGGTGGCGCTGGCCGAGGTGTGGCGGGCGCACGGTGTGGAGCCCGATGCGGTGGTCGGGCATTCGCAGGGGGAGATCGCGGCGGCGTACGTGGCCGGTGCGTTGTCGTTGGAGGACGCCGCGAAGGTGGTCGCCCTGCGCAGCCGGGCGCTGGTCGCGCTGGCGGGTCAGGGCGGGATGGTGTCGGTCGGTCTCGGGCACGAGCGGGCCGTCGAGTTCGTGGCCCGCTGGGACGGCCGGCTGACCGTGGCCGTGGTCAACGCCCCCGGTTCGGTCGTCGTGTCGGGCGACCTGGACGCGCTGGACGAACTGCTGGCCGCCTGCGAGGCCGAGGGCATCCGCGCCCGCCGCCTGCCCGTGAACTACGCGGCGCACTCGGCGCAGGTCGAGGCGATCCGCGAGCAGCTGCTCACCGAACTGGCCGGCATCACGCCGCGCCCGGCGGCGATCCCGTTCCACTCCACGGTGACCGGCGAGGAGCTCGACACCTCCGCCCTCGACGCCGACTACTGGTACCGCAACCTCCGCGAACCCGTGCTCTTCGACCAGGCCACCCGGCTGCTGCTCG
>NZ_JBEXJK010000703.1:0-2191 GCF_040609095.1 Kitasatospora sp. NPDC004799 | reverse complement strand
ACCGGGGCGACCCGGCCGCCGCCCTGCTGGAGGTGCTGGACCCGGCGCAGAACCACACCTTCCGGGACCACTACCTGGAGGCAGCGGAACCGCTCGGCCAGCACCACCAGCCGTACGCCGCGCCTGGTCCGCTCGGGGTCGCCGTCCCGGGTGCCCCCGTCCAGCGCGACCAGGCCGAGCGCCAGCAGCAGCGTCCCGGCGAGCGGGCCCTCCACCAACGCGGCCGGCCGGCCGAGCAGTTCGGCCAGCCGCCGCGGGAGGCCGGCGGCCAGGGCGGCCACCCGGTCCAGCTCGCCGTGCCGGGCGTGCGCGGCCACGCAGACGGCCACCAGCTCCAGCGCCCAGGACCGGTCGGCGGAGGACTCGGCGGCGAGGCCCGCCAGCAGCTCGACCGACCGCCGCCACAGCGCCAGTCCGCCCGGCACGTCGCCCCGGGCGAGGGCGAGTTCGGCCCGGGCGCCCAGCTCGGGGGTGAGCAGGTCGACGGCCTCCGCCGGCCGGTGCCGCACCGCCAGCTCCAGCCAGTGCTCGGCGCCGTCCGGGTCCCCGGCCTGCAGACTGCCGATCACCATGCCCCAGCGCAGGCCCAGCATGTCGTTCCAGTCGCCGAGCCGGTCCAGCTCCGCCATCGCCGCGCGCAGCAGCGGCAGCGCCTCGGCGCCCCGCTCGCCCTGCAGGTGCAGCTCGCCGAGCCGGGCCAGCGCGAGCACCCGCAGCCAGGGCACCGGCAGCGCCTCGACGGCCGCCAGCGTCCGCCGCGCCGCGGCGGTGGCCCGCTCCAGCCGCTGGGCGCTCTCCCAGCGGTAGGCGGCCACCGCCTCGGCGACACCGGCGAGCAGCGGTTCGGGCGCGGCGCACAGGGCCGCCAGCGGGCCGCCGTCCGGGCCCTCGTCCGTCTCATCGGGGCCGCCCGGCGTCGGGCCGAACACCTCGGGGACGGCCGCCATCACGGTGGCGATCGCCCGCACCGGGCTGTCCGGCGCGGCCGGGGGCAGCCGCCGCAGGACGGCGAGCAGGCGCAGCGCGCCGGTGCCGGTGCCGAGCCCGCCGCCCGCGGCGAGCAGGGTGTTGACGGTGCTCAGCGCGGTCAGGGTGCGCACCGGCTCCAGCAGTCCGGGCCCGGGGCGCAGCCGCGAGACCGGGCCGCCGGTGGACTCGGCGAGGGCGAGCAGCCGGACGTAGTTGCCCTCGGTGGTCCACAGCCCGGCGAGGACGGCGGCGGTGGCGGCGGTCGTCGGCCCGTCCCCGGCGGCGAGCGCCAGCCGCAGCGCGTGGACCAGGTTGTCCTGCTCGGCCCGGACCAGCCGCCACTCCGGTACGGCCGCCGGGCCGAACGGGCCGTCGTGGTGGGCGAGGCCGAACTCCCGGGCCCAGCCGAGGAACCGGGCGGTGACGGCCTCGTCCTCGGCCGCCTTCGCCCGCTCGGCCGCGCCGAACTCGCGGACGGTCTCCAGCATCCGGAACCGCCCGCCGCTCGGGGTGTCGGCCAGGCGCAGCAGGGACTGGTCGACCAGGTCCTCCAGGACGGTGAGCACGCCCAACGCGTCGGAACCGTCGAGCAGTTGCGCGGCGGCCTCGGCGGTGAAGCCCCCGGGGAAGACGGAGAGCGCGCGCAGGGCGGCCCGGCCGGGCGGGTCCAGCAGGTTCCAGCTCCAGTCCACCACCGCCTGCAGCGTGCGGTGGCGCTGCGGCGCGTCCCGGGGGCCGCCGCGCAGCAGGGCGAAGCGGTCGGCCAGCCGGGCGGCGATCTCCGGCACCGCCAGCACCCGCACGCGGGCCGCCGCCAGCTCCAGCGCCAGCGGCAGCCCGTCCAGCCGGGCGCACAGCCCGGCGACCGCGGCGGCGGGCAGGTCGACGTCGGGGCGGGCGGCGCGGGCCCGCTGGGTGAACAGCTCGACGGCGGCCGCCCGGTCCAACTCCGGGAGCAGGTACACCGATTCGGCGGAGATCCCGAGCGGGGTGCGGCTGGTGGTGAGCACCCGCAGGTCCGGGCGGGCGGCGACCAGCGCGTGCACCAGGTCGGCGACCCCGCCCACCACCTGCTCGCAGTTGTCCAGCACCAGCAGCACCGGCCCGGGGCCCAGCGCGGCGGCGATCCCCGCCTCGTCCCCGGTGCCGAGCGCGGCCGCCACCGCTCCGGCCACGTCCTGGTCGGCCGCCACCCCGGCGAGCGCCACCAGGTGCACCACCA
>NZ_JBEXJK010000702.1:0-2200 GCF_040609095.1 Kitasatospora sp. NPDC004799 | reverse complement strand
GGGCGTGCCCGGGGGCGTGCCCGAGGCCGATCCGCTGCTGGCGGCGCTCGCCGCGCCCGTCGCCGCGCCGGTGGACCCCGCCGTCCTCGCGGAGCAGGAGGCCCACCGGGTCCGCCGCCGCAAGGCCGCCGTGCGCTGGGGCGGCGCCGTCCTGGTGTTCGCGCTCGCGGGCACCGGCAGCGCGCTGGCGGTCACCGCGCCCGAGCGCACCGACCTGCCGGGCCTGGCCACCGCGAGCGACGGCCGCTACACCTTCGCGCCGCTGACCCTGCCGCCGCTGCCGTCCGGCAAGGCGGCCCCGGACGACAAGGGCAAGTCGCTGCACTACGCCGACCTGCGCCACCTGCTGCTGCCCGCCCCGAAGGAGGCCGGCGGCTCGCTGACGCCGCCCGTCTTCCCGGCTCCCTCGGGGACGCCCGCCGCCTCGGGATCGCCGACCGCTTCGGCGTCCCCGGCCGCATCCCCCACGGCCGCCGCCCCCGCCGGCGCGTTCGGCCAGTGGGTGCCCTGCGACGCGCTCGCCGACGAGCAGCAGGACCCGGCCAAGGCCCGCGTCCTGCTGCTGGAGAACGCCTGCCGCGCGGCCACCGTCCGGGAGTGGACCGCCTCCGACGGCACCCGCACCCAGATCCGGCTGCTGCGCTTCGGCTCCGTCCGGGAGTCCTGGAGCGCGTTCGCCGACCTGCGCGCCAAGGGCCGCCCCAAGGCGGCCGCCGACACCAGGAGCACTCCTCACGACGACTGGAACACCCCCGACGGCATGAGCCTGACCACCGTGGAAGCCACCACGGCCGGCTCCAAGGGCGCCCCGACCGCCCGCGTCGCCTACCTCTCCGCCGCCGACGTGCTCGCCGTCGTCACCATGACCAACCCGGCCGGCGTGCCGACCGCGCCCTTCCGGCAGGTCGTCACCCTCCAGGCGGAGCTGCTGGCCTGACGTCGGACGGATCGGTGGCCGGGCCGGTTCCCCTCGGGGAGCCGGCCCGGCCCCGTTGTCCCGTCTGGAACAGGATCGGGATATTTTCCGCACCGCCCCGTGAACGACCCCCCTCTACGGTGATCACACAGCACATCGGAGACCGCACCCACCGAACGACAGCAGGAGAAACCGCATGCGTACGCGCCGCCTCGTCCTCACCGCCGCCGCCGTCGCGGCGATCGCCGCCACCGCCACGGCCTGCGGCCCGGACAGCAGCGACGCGAGCCCCGCCCCCGCCGCCACCGGCCCCGCGGCCACCGCCACCGCGCCCCCGGCGGCCGCGCCCGCCCCGGCCGGGACGTCCCCGACGAAGGCCGCCACCCCCAAGGCCCCCGCCGCCCCGGCCACCGCCGCCGCCCCGGCCGCCCCGGGGGACAAGAGCGGCTACGGCCAGGCCTGCGGCGCCAACGACCTGGTCTTCGCCGCGAAGACCGAGAGCCAGGCCGGCGGCTACATCCTGATCAGCGCCAAGGCCAAGCCGGGCATCACCTGCACGCTCCCCGGCACCCACCCCGTCGTCGCGTTCGGCTCCGGCGGCATCGAGGCCGCGCCCGTCGAGCACGGCACCGGGGAGCCGATCACCCTCAGCGGCGCCAAGACCGCCTACGCGGGCATCATGGCCAAGACCACCAAGGGCAACCAGGCCGTCGAGTACACCGACGCCGTCATCGGCATCGGCACCCCCGACCCGAACCCGGCGAGCGTCCCCGTCGGCACCACCCCGGTCGACAAGCCGGTCGTCACCAACTGGCACACCCTGCCCAAGGACGCCGTCCCCGTGAACTGACGGACCGTCACATCCCGGGCGGTGGGAGCCGGACGGCAGCGCGATGCCGGAGGCCGTCGGTGTGCTGGCGGCAGGCCCCGGCCACCTTCGAGGGGTACCGGCCCACCCCTGCCGAGGAGCGCGCAGGACGATCACCGTCCGACCGGGAAGCACCGTGCTGTTCGTCGGCGCGCCGGACGTGGTGTCGATCCTCGCCGGCGTCAACGACACGGGCCGGCACACCCTCGACCCCGAGGGGTGCGTGATCCCCGCCGAGCGGTTCGAGGCCGGGTACGACCGCCTCCTCGCGCCCCTCGCCGAGGCGGGCGCGCAGCTGATCCTCGTCGAGCCGTTCCCGCTGCCGGTCCACGGCGTCGTCGACGCCGGCGCCGCACTCGTCGGCGAGGTCGGCCGGGGGCGGGCCGGGCCTCGACGAGCTGGACGGCGCGGGTGCC
>NZ_JBEXJK010000701.1:0-2201 GCF_040609095.1 Kitasatospora sp. NPDC004799 | reverse complement strand
GCCTCCGGTGCGACGGCGAGCGGGGCCGGTGCGGCGGCGGGCTTCGGTTCGGCGGCGGGCTTCGGTGCGGCGGCGGCCGGGGCGGGCAGGGGTGCGGCCATCGGTGCGGCGGAGAGCGGTGCGGCCAGTGACCGGGCCCGCGGTTCGGGCCGGTTCCCCGCCGCCGCGGGCGACTCCGCAGCCGCCGCCTCCGTGGGGCACGCGGCAGTCGCCACGGGCGCGGGCGTGGCCCCGGGCGTCGCCGTCGGCGACGCGGCCGGGGACGTCGTGGACGTGCCACCGTCCGACGGGAGTCCACTCGGTACCGGTGTGCCCGCCACCGTCGCGGGCGCACCCGTGGTCGAGGCCGGGGACGGGGACGGGGACGGAGCGGCCGACTCCGCAGCCCCCGTCGCCGTCGGATCAGCCGTCGGAGTGCCCGTCGGCGCCGCACAGCCTGCCGCCAGAGCGTCCACCCCGGGCGCTCCCTCCGCCCAGGCGGGCGCGCCCACGGCGAGCACCGCCGTCAGTACGCCCGCCAGCCCGAGCCCCGTGCGGCTCCGGCTTCCGTTCCCGTTCGCTGCCATCAGCTCTTCCCTCCTGCTGCTCCGCCGCCGAGGCAGCGGGCTATCTCGTCAGCGTTGTGGCGCATCATGGCCACGTAGTCGTGCACCTTGTCGTCGAAGGAGTCGCCGTAGACGGTGCAGACGCCGACCCCCTGGTCCCGGGCGACCCGGCGCAGCACGTCCGCCCGCGCGGCCAGGTTCGGCTCGACGAAGACGGCCGGCACGCGCCGGTCGGCGATGGTCCGGCCGAGTTCCTTGATCTGCGCCGCGCTCGGCTCCATGCCGGGGGTCGGCACCACGAAGCCGGAGATCTCCAGACCGTACGCCTTCGCCAGGTAGCCGAAGGCGTCGTGGGTGGTGATCAGTTTGCGGGCGGCCTCCGGCACGGTGGCGAGCCGCTGCCGCAGGTGGGCGTCGAGTTCGCCGAGGGTCTCCAGGTAGGCGGCGGCGTTGCGGTGGTAGGTGTCCGCACCGGCCGGGTCGGCCTTGACGAGCTCCGCCTCGATCCGCCGCACGTAGGCCTGGGCGTTGGAGACGTCCTCCCACGCGTGCGGGTCCTGGTCGCCGTGCACGTGCTTGCCGAGGACGGCCTGCGGCAGCACCCAGAGATCGCTGCCCGGCGCGCCGAGGAAGCCGTACGCGGCCTCGCCGGGCACCTGCTGGCGGGTGGTGGACGGCACGCTCAGCGCGACCTCGTCCAGCGGGTGCCGGGTGCGCAGACCGGACCGCCGGTCGTCGGCACGGACCAGCAGCCGGTGCTCGGCGGCGCTGACCGCGACGTCCGCGTGGCCGGTGTCGAGCACCCGGCGGCCGTCCGCCGCCCGGGGGTCGTCGCCGACGGCGAACACCACGGTGCCCTCGCCGATCGGTTCGGTGCGCCCGTCCGGGGCCTCGGTGCTGCCGGCGATCCGCAGCCGGTACGTGCCGGGCGCGGTGAACGCCCAGTTGACGTGGGTGTGCGCCTCGGGCGGCAGGGCGACCGAGTCCGTCCGGTCGAAACCGTCGGACGAGTCGATGTACCGCTGCGGCACGCCCAGCGTGTCGGTCAGGTACACGTGCAGGTCGCCCGGGCCCTCCAGGCCGGTGGCGCTGAGCCGGACCTGCGTGCCGTCGTCGGGCAGTCGGCCCTCCACGGCGAGGCCCAGCCAGAGCACGTCCAGGCCGAGGTCCTCCTCCAGCGGGATGGTCCGGCCGCCGTACTGGGACAGGCTCTCGGCGAGCGGCACCAGCGGGGCGTCGCCGCGCTTGTTGGTACGGACCGTCTTGAGGATGCCGGGCTCCTCCAGCAGCAGGCCGTTGGAGAAGACCAGCTTCGCGCGGGACACCTTGGCGGCGTCACCGGGGCTCGGCTCGTACGAGTGCGGGTCGCCGTGGTGCGGCACGATCGAGGTGGCCGCCACCCGGTCGCCGCCGACCTGGCGGACCAGGTCGGCGATGATCGCGGTGGTGGTGGAGACGGTCAGCCGGTCGCCGTCCGGGCCGGCCGCCGCGCCGGAGCACGCCGCCGACCCGGCCAGCAGGGCGCCGGTGACGGCTGCGGCAGTGGCGCGCCGCCACCGCGCGCGCAGGGCACCGAGGGTGCGGCCCGGGCCCGGGAACGGCTGGCGCTGGACGATCTCCTCCGGCAGGCCGAGCTCCTGGCCGACCATCCGGAGG
>NZ_JBEXJK010000700.1:0-2216 GCF_040609095.1 Kitasatospora sp. NPDC004799 | reverse complement strand
GGCTCTGCCCCAACGCCGCCTTCCTGTCGGGGCGGTTCGAGGCCTACCGGCAGAACAGCGAGATCGTGATGGGGCTGCCCGATCGACTGCGACGCCCTCGTGATCGGCTCCGGCGCCGGCGGCAGCGTCGCCGCCCTCGGCCTGGCCCGGGCCGGCCGCGAGACCGTCGTCCTCGAAGAGGGCCCACGGATCACCACGGCCGAACTCGCCGCCGCCTCGCCCGCGCAGAACCTCCGGCGCCTCTACCGCCATGCCGGCCTGGCCCCCATCCACGGCCGGCCCGTCATCGCCTTCGGCGAGGGATGCTGCGTCGGCGGCACCACCGTCGTCAACGGCGGACTGCTCTGGGAACCGCCCGCCGACCTGCTCGACCGCTGGGCCCACCGGGCCGGCACCGACGGCTACCGCCGCACCGACCTGGACGGCCACCTGCGCGAGATCACCCGCCGCCTCGGCGTCGCCGTCCAGCACCCCGGCGACGGCAACCGCGACTCCCGCCTGCTCGCCGACGGCGCCGACCGGCTGGGCTGGCACTGGGCCCCGGCCCGCCGGGCCGCCCCCGGCTGCTCGCACGCCAACCGCTGCCCCACCGGCTGCCCGTCCGGCGCCAAGCAGAGCATGCTGCTCAGCTACCTGCCCGCCGCCGAACGCCACGGCGCGCGCATCCACCCCCGCACCCGCGTCCTGAAACTCAGCCACCGCCGGAGCAGCGTCACCGAGGTCCACGCCGTGGGCCCCGAGGGCGAGCCGCTCAGCTACCGGCCGCGCACCGTGGTGCTCGCCGCCGGACCGATCGGCAGCCCCGCCCTGCTCCAGCGCAGCGGCATCCACCGCCGCCGGGCCGGCCGGCACACCGCCGTCCACGTCAACCTGAAGGTCGTCGCCCGCTTCCGGGAGCCCGTACGGGCCACCAGCGGCACCATCTTCACCGCCCAGCTCCAGCACTTCCAGGACCAGGGCCTGCTGGTGATGCCCGCCAACCTCACCCCCGGCGCCCTCGCGGCCGCCCTGGCCGGCCACGACCCGCGGACCGTCAACACCGTGCTCGCGGACCTCGACCGGACCGCCCTGTTCACCGCGCAGGTCCGGGTGGACGGACCGGTCGCCGTCACCGCCCTGCCCGGCGGCCACACCCTGCTGCGCCACCGGATCACCGCCGACGACGGCCGCCGGCTGCGCTCCGCGCTCCACCGCACCGCCCGCCTGCTGCTCGCCGCCGGCGCCGTCGAGGTCCACCCGCCGTTCCCCGGCCCGCCGCTGCGCTCGGAGGCCGAGGCCCTGCGGTGCGCCCGGCACAGCACCCTCGCCGACTGGCCGCTGGTCTCCGTCCACGCCATGGCCTCCTGCCCGATGGGCGCGCCGGACCGCGGCGGACTCTGCGACCCCGCCGGCCGGCCGTACGGCTTCGACAACCTCCACCTCTGCGACGCCTCGGTGCTCCCCGGCGCGACCGGCATCAGCCCCCAGGGCACCGTGATGGCCTTCGCCCACGAGATCACCGAACGCCTGCTGCAGCCCACCCGACGGGAGACCACCGGATGACGAACGACCTGGCACCGCACCGGCTCCCCGGCGTGATCGAGCCGGACGGACCGGAGGTGACCTGCGACCTCGCCATCCTCGGCTCCGGCATGGGCGGCGCCACCCTCGCCTACGCGCTGCGCTCCTCCGGCGCCCGGATCCTCGTCGTCGAACGCGGCGACTTCCTGCCGCGCGAGCGGCAGAACTGGTCCCCGGAGGCCGTGTTCGTCCAGGGCCGCTACCGCAACGGCGACCAGTGGCAGGACGCCCAGGGGCAGCCCTTCCACCCCGGCGTCCACTACTACGTCGGCGGCAACACCAAGGTCTACGGCGCCACCCTCCCGCGCTTCCGCGAGAGCGACTTCGGCCCGGTCGCCCACGCCGAGGGCGACGCCCCCGGCTGGCCGATCGACTACGCCGACCTGGAACCCCACTACGGCCGGGCCGAGGACCTCTACCGGGTGCACGGCACCCGCGGCGAGGACCCCACCGACCCCTGGCGCTCCACCGACTACCCCCACCCGGCCGTCGAGCACGACGGCGCGGTCGCCGACCTCGCCGACCGCCTGCGCGGCCAGGGCCTGCGCCCCTTCCACCTGCCGACCGCCATCGACCTGGGGGGGTGGCGGTCCGACGGCGGGTTGGGACTCGACGCGCTCGGGGCCGAGGCGCGCGTCCCGGGGGGTTTAAACGTG
>NZ_JBEXJK010000699.1:0-2269 GCF_040609095.1 Kitasatospora sp. NPDC004799 | reverse complement strand
GCATGCTGTACGAGACCTTCATCGGGCTCTGCACCGCGTCGACGAACGCCTCGGTCTCCTGCCGGTAGCCGCCGTCGCCCGACACCGCGACCGGCCGTGGCGGCGCCCGGCCTGCTGCCCGCCGTGCCCGTACAGCGCCCCGGTACGGACCGTCCGCGCGCCCGGCGGCTCGCCCTGCCCGGCGGCGGGGAGACCCGGCGGCGCCAGCTGCTCGAACGCGTCCGGGTGCCGCTGCGGGCCTGCCACCGGATCGCCGTCCTGGGCGGCCCGGCCGACGGGGTGGCGGGCGTCCTCGGCGCGCTGCTCGCGGAGCACCGGGCCGAGCCGGTGCTCGTCCTGTCCACCACCGGGCCCGCCGGGAGCGAATGCCGCACGGGCGGCGGGCTCGTCCTGCGGTCCGTACGGCCGGACCCGGCCGCCCTGCGGGAGGCCCTCGGCGAGGCCGGCGGCGACTACCCGGTGGTCCTCACCGACGCCACCGGCACCCCCGCCGAGGTGCAGCTCGCCGCCGCCGAACAGGCCGACCACCTGGTCCTCTGCGCCCAGGCCTCCGCCGCCGGGGCCCGCACGGCCGACGCCCTCCTCGACCACCTCACCGCCCTCGGCCGCGACGGACTGGTCCGCGGGGCGGCCGCCGCCTTCACCCCCGCCCCGTCCACCGAGCGCCCGATCGCCGACCGCGACCTCCTCCCCCATTTCCGCACCCGCTGCCGCGCCGCCCTCACCCTCCCGGCCCACCCCCGGCCGGCCCCCGCCGCCCTGCGCCCCCGGGCCCGCCTCGACTACCTCGAACTCGCCGCCCTCATCGGCGACGCCATGGCCGACCGGGAGCGGGGAGGGGCGGGGGATGTCGGCGGTCCCGCGTAGGGTGCCGCCATGGCACGGACGCTTCCTCCCCTGATCACCGAGGCGGCGGCGCTGTCCGCCGCCGGAGCCGGGGTCCGCCGGTACACGATGGGCCGCACGCTGATCGGGGCGGGAGCGGACGCGACCGTCGTCCTCATCGAGCCCGGGGGCGACCCGGTGGGCGGCGTCCAGAACTCCGTGAAGGTGCTCCTGCGCGGGGAGGACGTGCCGGAGGGCCTCCCGCGGTTCGACTTCCGGGACAGCCCGCCGATCCGGCTCTTCGCCCGCCTGGAGCGGGGCTGTCTGCCCCTCGGCGCCGCCTCCACCGGGGGACGTCCCTGGGAGCGGCCGGCTTCGACCACGCCGAGCTGGAGTTCGACCGGCCGCTGAGCCGGGAGCTGCTGGACGCGGTCCGGCCGGTCGCCGCACCCGGACCGGTTCCGACGGCGGACTGGCCTCTCCGGGCCCTGGAGTCGTTCGTCCTCGGGTGGTTCCCGGCCGAGGAGGCGGAGGCGGCCTGGAGGGACGAGACTTCAGCGGGGCCGGACGACCTGCCGGAAGCGCTGGCCGCCTTCCACCGGCTGGCACGCCGGCGCCCGGCGCTCCGCCGGTTCCACGACCCGGTACTGGACCGGCCCGAGCCCGCCACCGGGCCGCTCGGCGACCGGCTGGTCTTCGCCCGGTGGGCGCAGGGCTACCTGGACTGGTCCGTCCCGTGGCCGGCCTCGCGGACGGACGGGGCCCACCCCGTGGTGTGGCAGACCGAGGACCCGCACAGCGCGTACGCGGAGACCACCGTCGAGGAGGAGCCCCCGCACCGGTTCCTGCTCGAGTACACGCTCTTCGAGGCCATGCTCGCCGCCATGACGTACCGGCTGTCGGCCGCGAGCCCCGGCCCGCTGCTGAGCACGCTCCGGCCCGTGCCGCTGGGCCCGTTCCTGCCGGCCTTCGACGCCGCGCGGTTCTTCGTCGCCCCCGGCCTGCTCACGGCGCTCAGCACCGACGGGGACGACGCAGGCATCCGCTTCGCCGCGCTCCATCGCGGGACCTTGACGCCGCTGCTCGACCACGGCGTCCGCTGGTTCCATTTCGACGGCTGAGCCCGGGGATCTGGGGCGCACGGGCCGCCACCACCGAAGCGAGGACCAAGCGGCCTCGCCCGCGCCCGGGCGAGGGCGGGGGTGAGGGCACCCGCCCCGGTGGCCGACGCCGGAACCTGCATGCACACCCACCATGGGGGCGAAACCACGGGTAGCGCCCCCGTCAGCCCCCGTCAGCCCTCCTCCGCGCGGCCCGGGCAGGCGAGGGTGCAGCACCGACGGGCCGCCCCAGCTGACCCAGCCGCAGCCGCAGCCCGCTCACCGACCCTTCCCAGGACACCCCATGTATCGCACCGCACTGCGCAACGTGCTGGCCCACAAGG
>NZ_JBEXJK010000698.1:0-2275 GCF_040609095.1 Kitasatospora sp. NPDC004799 | reverse complement strand
GGGACCGGGACGGTGGCCGCGCCCGCGCCGCGGCCCGTCCGGTCCACGGCCCTGCCCGTGCCGGCCCCGGCCGCCGTCCCCGCCGGGGACCGGGCGGAGCCCGCCTCGCCGCACCCGGCGGCCGCCGCCGCGCGCCGCTCCCGTACGCCCGGGCCGAGAGGCCCGCTGCTGGTCACCGGTCGGTGGCGGATATAGCGGCTCGGTGTTCCCGAGCCGTCGAACCATCCGCCAACCCCACGACAGGAGACCGGACATGACGTCCCTCACCCATCGCACCGACGACCATGCGGCCCTCAGCGCCCTGGTCGGCAACACCCCCGTCCTGCGGATCGGCGAGCCGCTCGCCCCGGCGGGCCGCGGCTTCTGGGCCAAGCTGGAGGGCTTCAACCCCGGCGGCATCAAGGACCGCCCGGCCCTGCACATGGTCCAGCGGGCCCGCGCCCGGGGCGAGTTGCGCCCGGGCGGCCGGATCGTGGAGTCCACCAGCGGCACGCTGGGCCTGGGCCTCGCGCTGGCCGGCATGGTGTACCGGCACCCGGTCACGCTGGTCACCGACCCGGGCCTGGAGCCGTCCATGACCAGGCTGCTCACCGCGTACGGCGCCGAGGTGGAGGCGGTCGCCAGCCCGCACCCGCAGGGCGGCTGGCAGCAGGCCAGGCGCGACCGGGTGGCCGAACTGCTGGCCCGCCACCCCGGCTCCTGGTGCCCCGACCAGTACAACAACCCCGACAACACCACCGCCTACACCCCGCTGGCGCTCGAACTCGCCGCCCAGCTCGGCCACCTGGACGTGCTGGTGTGCAGCGTCGGCACCGGCGGGCACTCGGCCGGCACCTCCCGGGTGCTGCGCCAGCTCTACCCGGGGCTGCGCGTGGTCGGGGTGGACACCGTCGGCTCCACGATCTTCGGCCAGCCCGCCCGCACCCGGCTGATGCGCGGCCTCGGCTCCAGCATCTACCCGCGCAACGTCGCCTACGGCACCTTCGACGAGGTCCACTGGGTCGCCCCGGCCGAGGCCGTCTGGACCTGCCGCCGGCTCGCCGCCTCGCACTACGCCACCGGCGGCTGGAGCGTCGGCGCGGTCGCCCTGGTGGCCGGCTGGCTGGCCCGCACCCAGCCCGCCGGCGCCCGGATCGCCGCCGTCTTCCCGGACGGGCCGCAGCGCTACCTCGGCACCGTCTACGACGACGGGTACGGCGCCGCGCACGACCTGCTCGACCACCCGCCGGCGGACGACCCGGACGAGCTCGACCGGCCGGACGAGCGGGAGGTCACCCGCTGGACCCGCTGCGCGAAGGTGGTCGACCCGCTGACCCTCGCGAGCGCCCCCGGCGGTGCCGAGTGAGGGACCTGACCGCCCAGTTCCGCGGTTACGAGCGCAGCGTCCGGCTGCTGATGGTCAACCAGTTCACCATCAACCTGGGCTTCTACATGCTGATGCCCTACCTGGCCGCCCACCTGTCCGGCGGCCTCGGCCTGGCCGGCTGGACGGTCGGGCTGGTGCTCGGGGTGCGCAACTTCACCCAGCAGGGGATGTTCCTGGTCGGCGGCACGCTGGCCGACCGGTTCGGCTACAAGCCGCTGATCGTGGCGGGCTGCCTGCTGCGCACCGCCGGCTTCGCCGCGCTCGGCCTCTCCTCCTCGCTGCCCGCCCTGGTCGCGGCCTCGGCGGCCACCGGCCTGGCCGGGGCGCTGTTCAACCCGGCCGTCCGGGCGTACCTCGCGCGGGACGCGGGCGAGCAGCGGGTGGCCGCGTTCGCCCTGTTCAACGTCTTCTACCAGGCGGGCATCCTGCTCGGCCCGCTGGTCGGCATGGCGCTGACGGCGGTGGACTTCCGCACCACCTGCCTGGTCGCGGCCGGGGTGTTCGCGGTGCTCAGCGCGGTGCAGATCCGTTCGCTGCCGGCCCGCCGGGGCGACGGGCCGGCCGGGGGCGAGGAGCGCACGGGTGTCCTGCGGCAGTGGCGCGGGGTGCTGGCCAACCGCCCGTTCCTGCTCTTCGCGGGCGCGATGACCGGCTCGTACGTGCTGTCCTTCCAGGTGTACCTGGCGCTGCCGCTGGAGGTCCGCCGGCTGGGCGGCGACGGCACCGGCGGGACGGTGGCCACGGCGCTGCTGTTCGCGGTGTCCGGGCTGGGCACGATCCTGCTCCAGACCAGGGTCACCGCCTGGTGCCGGGCCCGGATCGCGCCGGGCACCGCCCTGGTCGCGGGGGTGGCCGTGATGGGCGCGGCCTTCCTGCCGCTGCTCCCGGTGCACCCGCGCGGGGACGCCC
>NZ_JBEXJK010000697.1:0-2296 GCF_040609095.1 Kitasatospora sp. NPDC004799 | reverse complement strand
CGTACTACCACGGCCTGCCGCCGTACTCCTACATGTGCGTCCTGCTGGGCATGGGCGGCATCGAGGTGGCGCACTCGCCGGCCCTGGACCTGACCCGACGGCGCACCGGGAGCGGGCGGTTCAGGTCGGACGGGACCTGCTGGCCGGGGGCGGTGCGGCGGCCGCGGCGGACCGGCTGGAGGCGCTCGGCTGAGCGGCTCCGGAACGCCTCCTTAGCAGAGAGGCGGAGCGCACGTCCATTGGTCTAGGCCATTGTTTCCGGGGCCGGGTTCACCCTAGGGTGTCGCAGCAGCACCGCCCTCCGCAGGTGCCGAGCCCCGCCTTTTCAGGTGCCGTGGCAGCCCATCCCCGCACGGGAGTTCCGGTTGATCGAGACCACGGGACTGCGCAAGTCCTACCGCAAGAAGACCTCCCGCCGCAGCGGCGGGGACCCGACCGTCGACGCCGTCCGCGGCATCGACCTGTCGGTCGCCGCCGGCGAGATCTACGGCTTCCTCGGCCCCAACGGCGCCGGGAAGACCACCACCCTGCGCATGCTGGCCACCCTGATCCGCCCGGACGGCGGGCAGGCCGTCATCGCCGGGGCCGACCTGTTCACCGACCCCGCCGGGGTCCGCCACCGGATCGGCTACGTCGCCCAGGGCGGCGGCACCACCGACAACGTCAGCGCCCGTGAGGAGCTGGTGCTCCAGGCCCGGATGTACGGCGCGGCCAAGGCCCGGGCCGTGCAGGCCGCCGCGGACGCGCTCAAGGCCTTCGACCTGACCGAGTTCGGCGACCGCCCGTGCGCCACCTACTCCGGCGGCCAGCGCCGCCGGGTGGACATCGCGCTCGGGGTGATCCACCAGCCGCGGGTGCTGTTCCTGGACGAGCCCACCGTCGGGCTGGACCCGGCCAGCCGGGCGTACGTCTGGGAGGAGATCCGCCGGCTGCGCACCGAGGGCATGACGGTCGTCGTCACCACCCACTACCTGGACGAGGCCGACGCGCTCTGCGACCGGGTCGCCATCGTCGACCACGGCCGGGTGGTGGCCGAGGGCACCCCCGAGGCGCTCAAGCGCGAGATCTCCGGCGACGTCGTCCTGGTCGGGCTGGACGCGGGGGCGGACGCCTTCGCGCGCGCGGCCGAGGTGCTGCGCCCGCAGCCGTACCTGCACCGGCTGGAGCAGAACGGCGACGAGGGGCTGCGGCTGTACCTGGAGGACGGCGCCGCCGCGATCCCGCGGCTGCTGCGCGCCCTGGAGGCGGCGGGCGTGACGCCCGGCACCGTGCAGCTCCAACGGCCCAGCCTGGACGACGTGTTCCTGGCCCGCACCGGCCGCTCCCTGCAGCAGTCCTGACCCCCGCAACCGCCCGGACCCGCACAACCCCCTGGGGAGACCGTGAAGCTCGCCCGCGACACCTGGCTGGTCTTCCAGCGCCAGCTGCTGCTCATGATCCGCACCCCGGTCTGGATCGCCGTCGGCATCATCCAGCCCGTGTTCTACCTCCTGCTGTTCGCCCCGCTGCTGAAGAAGGTGCTCGCCCCGCAGGGCGCGAACAGCTACGCCGACGCCTACCAGGTGTACGTGCCCGGCCTGTTGGCGGTGCTGTGCATCTTCGGCGGGCTGTTCACCGGCTTCAGCCTGCTCGGCGAGCTCAGGGCCGGCGTCATCGAGCGCTCCCGGGTGACGCCGGTGAGCCGGCTGGCGCTGCTGCTCGGACGGGCGATGCGGGAGATGGTGGCGCTGCTGGTGCAGGCCGTCCTGATCACCCTGATCGCGCTGCCCTTCGGCCTGCGGGTGAGCCCGCTGAACCTGCTGCTCGCCTACCTGCTGCTGGGCCTGCTGGCGCTGATGACCTCGGCGATCTCCTTCGGCATCGCGCTGATGGTGCCGACCGACGCGGCGATGTCGCCGGTGGTCAACACCATCGCCCAGCCGATCGCGCTGCTGTCGGGGGTGCTGCTGCCGCTCACCCTGGCGCCGGAGTGGCTGCAGCAGGCGGCCCGGTGGAACCCCTTCTACTGGGCCGTGGAGGGCATGCGCGCGCTGTTCTCCGGGCACGCCGGGGACAGCGTGGTCTGGCAGGGCCTGCTGGTGGTCGTGGTGATGACCGTGCTGGCGGTGTACTGGTCGGCCCGGCTGTTCTCCACCCGGGTGCGCTGACGGACGCACGGCGCAGGGGCCCGGCTCGCGACGAGCCGGGCCCCTGCGCGTTCTGCGGATGCTCAGGCCGCGACGAGCACGCCCTCCTCGGCCGCCGCCTCCAGCAGCGCGGTGCGGGCCGCGACCGGCATGCCGGCGCCGGAGGGGTC
>NZ_JBEXJK010000696.1:0-2297 GCF_040609095.1 Kitasatospora sp. NPDC004799 | reverse complement strand
CCGCCGCCCGTCTGACGGCGGGGCCCGGGCAGCAGGCCCCAGGCCCGAGGTCAGACGGGCGGCAGCAGGTCGCTCTCGCTGACGGTGTACGTCAGCACGGGATAGCCGAAGTCCGTCTCCTGGTTCTCCCGGCGCCGCAGCCGGTAGAACGCGCGCCGCTGCTCCTCGTCGGCCGACACCAGGCGCTGCCCCTGCGGGAGGTGGGCCCGCCCGTCGCGAAACCGCAGGAGCGTCTTCGACGTTCGGAAGGTCACGCCCAACCACTGGTTCTCCGCCGCCCGGGCCGGCGCGTCCAGGACGATCCTGTGCCGCAGCCGCCGGTTCGCTTCGACGGAGAACGCGACGACGCTGTGGTGGGTGAGGGGCACCTCGAACGTCTCGCCGTCGGCCTCCTTCGCCTCGAAGACCAGCGTCCTCGGCGGGCCCGCCTCCGGCCGCTGGTAGCAGGAGAACACGGCGATGAACGACCCGTCGGCCAGGTCGAGGGCCTGGTCGGAATGGCCGCCCATGCGCGTGTAGGCGTTCGTGTAGCGCTCGATCAGCGCGTTGTTGAAGCCGACCACGCTCCCCGTACGGTCCTGGATCCGCCGCGCCAGCCGCTCGTGCACCGCCCGGAACCGCTGGGCCGGGCTGCCGTACCGCGTGGTGGTCCGGACGAGCGGCACGCCGCCCGCCTCGTCGACCCTGGTGAGCACGGCGCCCTGCCGGCCCTTCCCCACGTCCTCCCAACGCACCGACGCGGACAGCTCGTTGAAGAGATCCTCCGCGGCCGGCAGCGTGCACGACGTGATCGCGTCCGAGATCCTAGACCCGAGGGGCACGGTAGTCCCCCGCGTTCATGCTGAAGCGGAATCCGTCACCGTAGTCGATGAAGGACGAGCTCCTGTTCTCCTCGGCGTACCGGCTGCGCAGCTCGTCCATTCCCTCCGGTGTGGGCGGCTCCAGCTCCACCCGGTCTCCGGCCACCTTGAGGAAGGTCCGGCCGCCCTGGTGCACGGCCTCGGCGCTGGAGCAGCGCACCACGTACCCCAGCCGGGTCGGCAGCAGCTCGGCGTCCAGCGCCGAGGGCCGGATCTCGTGGGTGTACAGGCGGTTGGTGGACAGCGGCATGAAGAACACCGAGCCGGGATGGAGGGTCAGGGTGAACTGCGCGGGGAGCCCGTCGGATCCGCCGGCCGGGTCCTTGCGGCGGAAGCGGAGCCTGGTCAGCCCGCTGACGCCCTTCACCCCGTGATCGAAGGCGTCCTCGGCCAGCGGCTGCAGCCGGTCGAGCCCGTCGTAGAAGGTGCAGAAGGCCATGACGCCGTTGACGGGCATGTCCTTGGTCTTGTCCGCATGGGCCGAGATCCTGGCCTTGGACTGCCTGCGCTCCTCCGTGGCACGGGTGTTGTGGTAGATCTGGGCGAGGACGTGGTTCAGCGGTGCCTGGTCCCGGAAGACGGCGGCGGCCTCGCGGTTCAGCGCCTCGACGATCTCCGTGTCGGTCGGGCGGAAGTTCTCGGTCGGCCCCGAGAGGTTCGTGGAGCACCGGAGCAGACGGAAGTGCAGGTCGTCACCGTCCTCCGTGACGGGCGTCAGGTAGATCCCGCTGCGATGGGCCGTACCGGGCTTGGTGGACTCCGTCAGCGACTGGAACACGTGCTCCGCCCGGATCCGCCCGACGTGGTCGGCGCCGGGTTCGAAGAAGCGGCGGTAGTACACCCCGACGCCGTGCACGCGGACCGGGACCCGGCCGAGCCCGACGAGGGGCCAGGGGCCGTCCTCGCGGTACCCGTGCGACAGCTCCCGGACGACGAACACCCGGGCCGCCGCGCCCAGTCGGCGGCCGCTGATCGCGGACACGTCGCCGCAGAGGTAGACGGTCCGCCCCGCGAGGTCGGGCGCACCGGACGCAAGGTCCTCCGGCGTGACCGTGGCCCCGAAGAAGTCCTCGAGCACTCCGTCGTCCCGCACCGTCGACGGTGCGACCAGGATGTTCCCCCCGTCCTCGATGCGGGCTTCGGTCAGCTCTGTCGTGTTCATCAAGCGGCACCTGCCATCAACCGTGGGCATGGCAACGGCCCGCCTCCTGTCCCTCACGAGGTGAAGCGTGAACGACAGGAGACGGACCGTCGAACCCCGATGCTCTCACGGGTCCCGACGGCGGGCAACGGACATCCGCACCACCCGGACCACGGCCCGGACCCGCGGCCCGGGCCCCCGACGGGCACGCCCGCCGAAAGCCGGGATCATGGCAGCATGGTGCACCCGCACGGGCCGACGAGGGCCGCGATCGCGGCCGGCCTCGACCACCTGTC
>NZ_JBEXJK010000695.1:0-2307 GCF_040609095.1 Kitasatospora sp. NPDC004799 | reverse complement strand
ACGGCCCGCAGCCGCCGCCGCTGCCGCAGGCCGAGGCCGCGGTGCCGCAGCCGCCGCCGGCCTGGGCGGCCTCGGCGACGTCCGCGCGGTGGCGCGGCAGGGTGGCCTCGCCGGCGCCCTCGACCTCGAAGCCGGCGTCCTTGATCATGTCGAGGTCGGCCTGCCCGGCCTGGCCCTCGCTGGTCAGGTAGTCGCCGAGGAAGATGGAGTTGGCGATGTGCAGGCCGAGCGGCTGCATCGAGCGCAGGTGCACCTCGCGCCCGCCCGCGATCCGCACCTCGGTGTCCGGGTTGACGAAGCGGACCATCGCCAGGATGCGCAGGCAGCGCTGCGGGCTGAGGTTCCACTCCTTGGCGAGCGGGGTGCCCTCGAACGGGATCAGGAAGTTGACCGGGACGGAGTCCGAGCCCAGCTCGCGCAGCGCGAAGACGACGTCGACCAGGTCCTCGTCGCTCTCGCCCATGCCGGCGATCAGGCCGGAGCAGGCGGACAGGCCCGCGCCGTGGGCCTTCTGCACGGTGTCCACCCGGTCCGCGTAGGTGTGGGTGGTGGCGATGTCGCCGTAGGTGCCCTCGGAGGTGTTGAGGTTGTGGTTGTAGGCGTCGGCGCCGGCCGCCTTGAGCCGCTCCGCCTGGTTGTCGGAGAGCAGGCCGAGGCAGACGCACAGCTCGACCTCGGGGTCGGCCTCGCGGATGGCCGCCATGGTGTCGGTGACCCGGTCGATGTCGCGGTCCGTCGGGCCGCGGCCGCTGGCGACCAGGCAGACCCGCTTGGCGCCGCCGGCCACCCCGGCGCGGGCGGCCTCGGCGGCCTGGTCCGGCTTGAGCCAGGTGTACTTGAGGATCTCGGCCTTGGACCCGAGCCGCTGCGAGCAGTACGAACAGTCCTCCGGGCAGAGCCCGCTCTTCAGGTTCACCAGGTAGTTGAGCTTGACCCGGCGGCCGAACCAGCGGCGGCGCACCTTGCCGGCCGCGGCGACCACGTCGAGCAGCTCGTCGTCGGTGGTGGCGAGGACGGCCAGGGCCTCCTCGCGGGTCGGGACTTCGCCGCGCAGGCCCTTGGCGGTGAGGGTATCGAGCAGATCCATGGGGCCGATCCTGCCTGGTGGTCGTCGAACGGCGCCAGAGCAAACCCGCCAGAAGATCGGTGTGAGGATGTGCCGATTGCCACAGTGTCGAAGGTCACGGCTCCGCCGCTGGTCACGCGATTGACGCCGCGCCCGGCCAGTGGTTACCGGCGGGTAGTGGGCGGGCGGCGGGTCGTCGGCGCGGACACCGCGGAGACACCGGCGGACGGCTCCGGCGGACGATGATCCACAACCCCGGACCCCGTGATCCACGCCACCCCGGGGTTGCTTAGAATCTGCGCCATGACCACGCAGGGGGAGCGCACCCCGACTCCGGGAGAGGGCCGGGAAGGCCGGGCAGAACAGCAGGTCGGCGGGGACGCCGACGCCGCTGGGGGGACGGACCGCAGGCGGGGCCGCCGGCTGACGGGCCGCCGGGCGACCGGCTGGATCGTCATGGTCGGGGTGGTCGCGGCGGGCGGATGGATCATCACCCGCCCGATGCCCGGCGACTACATACCCGGGCTCGGCCCGTCGAGCAAGGACGCGTCCGCGACGCCGCGGGTGGTGGGCGCCGCGCCGCCGCTGACCGACCCCGAGGCCCTCAACGTCGACAACATCTTCCCGGCCCAGCGGCCGGTCGAGGTCGGCGCCTTCAAGGCGCGGCGCAACGGCGTCCGGCAGGGCGAGAACTGCGCCGAGGTGCTCCAGGACCGCACCCAGGACCCGCTGAAGGACACCGGCTGCCAGGGCTACCTGACCGTCAGCTTCACAGGCCAGGACCGCCCGGTGCTCAGCAGCGTCACCCTGCTGCGCTTCCCGGACCAGCCCTCCGCCGCCAGGGCCGCCGACGCGCTGCGGGCCAAGCCCGGCGCGGTCGCCTTCATCCTCGCCGACACCACCACCGCCCCCACCCTGCCCCCGGGCGGCACCAAGCCGGGCGGCGAGCCGCGGGTCGAGGCGGTCGGGCACTACGTGACCGTCACCAGCTCGCGGCCGGGCGACGGCCGCCCGGCGGGCACCACCCCGCCCGGCACCCCGGCGCCGACCACGCCCGGTCCGACGGCCACGAGCACGGGGCCGAGCACCGAGCAGAGCCTGGACGAGGCCACCCGGGCGCTCTCCTACGCGGCGGGGTCGCCGTTCGCGTGGATGTCCATCGACGGCGGGCAGGCCGCGAGCAGCCGGGTCACCGCGTCGTCCTCGGTTGCGCCGGACAGCACGACCTCGTGGACGGGCAG
>NZ_JBEXJK010000694.1:0-2317 GCF_040609095.1 Kitasatospora sp. NPDC004799 | reverse complement strand
CCAGGGGGCCGTGCACGCGGGGGCCGACACCAAAAACCCGCCCCCCCCCCCGGGGGGGGGCCGGCCCTGGCGCCGGGCCGTATTTTGGGCCGCGGGGGCCGCCGCCCGGCGGGGTCGGCCGGGCGGCGCGGGTGGGGTGGGGCGTCAGGCCACGGGGTGGTGGTCACGGCCGGGGGCCGGGAGGGGGTCCTGCTGGTGGGGCATCCGCAGGACGGCGACCGCGCCGAGGCCGACGACGGCGATGGCGAGGAGGAACAGGAGGGGAAGGGCGAGGCCGATCAGGAGTCGCACGGGGCAGCGACCTCGGCCTTCTCGTAGTGCCGGAGGATCGCGAGGAGGTTGAGGACGGTGCTGGCCGGCGCGGCGCCGAAGCGGACCAGGACCCGGCCGTCGACCACCTGGTCGGTGGCCAGGGAGGGCCAGAGCAGGCCGAACCTCCGCCCACGAGTGCGGAGTTCGTCGAGCAGGGAGGCGACCTCCGGCTCGGTGTAGGTCCGCATGACCGGGTCGGCCGGCCCGGTCGGGCGGCGGTGGTCGGCGGTCACGCGGCGGCGTCCAGCTCGAACCAGCAGGACTTCCCGGACTCCCGGGGCTCCGTGCCGAAGCGGTCGGTGAGGGAGCGGACGAGGCGCAGGCCCCGGCCGGAGACGGCGAGGAGGTCGGAGCCGTCGCGCTGGATCGGGACGATGGGGCTGCTGTCGCTGACGGAGACCCGGAGCACGTGATCGATCAGCGCGATGACGACGATCGGCGCCGCACTGCCGCCGTGGCGCCAGGCGTTGACGAAGAGTTCGAGCAGCGCGAGCTCGGCATCGGCGACCAGGTCGGGCTTCCACCCGGCGCGCGCCGTGGCCTCGCGCAACTCCTCGCGCGCGGCCGACCAGTCAGGGGGAGATTCGTGGGGGAACACGATGAAACCTCCGAAAGGGCTTCAGAGATGGCCATCGATCGACCAAACGCTCGATCGAAGCGATGGCATGACGGAAAAGTACAGCCGCATCCCAGACCTGATCACGCAGTGCATGCGGCTAGCTACACTCAGCATGACGTGAGAGCCATCACACATGCAAGCTGGCTCGACTAATCTGCAAAATCTCATATCGAACCCGAATTCGGTGCCGCTCTCCGCCAGTTGTCGGTAGCGCCTATGCAACCTGCAAGGGCAGACTGGTCCACCGATGGGTCAGGAGGGGCATCGCATGGCGGTATCAACCGTTCGCCGTCGTCGGCTGGGCGAAGAGCTGCGCAGGCTCCGCGAGCAAGCGATGATCGCTGCGGACGCGGCAGCCGACGCCACGGGCATGAGCCTGGCCAAGCTGAACCGGATCGAGAACGCCCGCACGGCGGCCAAGATCGAGGACGTCAACAAGCTTCTCGACCACTACGGTTGCGACGACGAAGAGTTCCGCGCCGGCTTGATCGCCATCACGAAGGACGGCAGCAAGCGCGGGTGGTGGCTGAGTTACCGCGATGTGATCAACGTGTCCGCGACCGACCTGATCATGCTCGAAACCGAGGCTTCGACCTTCAAGACCTACGAACCCGCCTTCATCCCGGGTCTCTTCCAGACCGCCGAATACGCCCGGCTGGTCATCGACCGGCTCCGGACCACCAACGGTGGAACGGTTGACGATCTCGTGCAGGTCCGCATGGCGCGGCAGTCCATCCTGACCCGCCCGAATCCCGTCGAGGTCTGGGCGGTCATCCACGAAGCCGCGCTCCGAGTCATCGCGAACCGCCCCGACATCATGGGCCCACAGCTCGACAAGCTGCTCACACTGAGCCGGCTGGCGAACGTCAACATCCAGGTGATGCCTGCGGGTGCGGCGATCCACCCGGGCATGGCCGGCGCGTTCGCCCTGCTCGGATTCCCGCAGCGGAAGGACCTCGACGTCGTGTTCGTCGAAGGGCTGCTCGCCGGGTTCTGGGTGGAGGACCCGAGCGATGTCGAGCTCTACCGGGCGAAGTTCCAGGAGATCACGGCTGAAGCCCTTTCGGTCGACTCCTCCATCGAGTTCATCACCGCACAGAGAGAACGGATCAAGTGACCCACTACTCCAATGCTGCCGCGACCGGCTTCGTCTTCCGGAAGTCGAGCTACAGCGGCGGCAACGAGAACTGTGTCGAATACGCACTCCTCCCCGGGGCCGTCGCAGTCCGGGACAGCAAGGACTCTTCCGGCCCCGCCCTGGCGTTCGACCGCGCGGCCCACGAGGCCTTCATCTCCGCCGTCGCCGGCGGGGAGTTCGACTTCGGGCTCCTCTGACCGCTCCCCCGGTCGCGGTGGGGGGGGGGGGGGCGGCGGGGGGGCGGCCGG
>NZ_JBEXJK010000693.1:0-2333 GCF_040609095.1 Kitasatospora sp. NPDC004799 | reverse complement strand
GCCGCCGGTGCGCCGGCTGGACGCGGCGGACCCGGGGCTGCCGCTGGGGATGGGCGGGCTGGGCGTCGCGCGTCCGGCGCCGGAGAGCCGGCCGTTCCCGGCCGGGTGCACGCTGCTGCTGGTGACCGACGGGGTCACCGAGGCGCGGGACGCGGCGGGGGAGTTCTACGACCCGGTGCTCGGCCTGGCTCCGCTGGGGCCGTTCGCCGGCCCGGGGGAGGTGCTGGACGCGCTGGTGGCGGACGTCGAGCGGTGGACCGGCGGGCCGAGGGACGACGACATGGCGGTGCTGGCGATCACCCGGCGTACGGAAGGGGACGCGGAGGTGAACGGCTGACGGGGCGGTGCGCCGGGCCGGCCCGCGTGCGGCCGGGGGCCTGTCCGGTATCCGCCCCGTGGTTTCCTTCTACGGCTCGCTTCGGTCACGCCGATATCACGATGAGGTGACGGTCGGGCTGCACTCCATGGGATCCGGCCAAGTTGAGCCTCATCGTCCGGTGGCTGGAAAGGCCGGGTCCGGATACCGGACAGTGAAATGGACTGCGGGGTCCGGCGGTGGGCGGGGTGCCCGTCGGGCAGTGCCGCCTTGGCCGACCGGCGTGGCGGACGGTGCGGGTGCGTCCCGAGTGGCCGTAAGGAGCGCGCAAGGGCCGGCCGGGGGAGTGGCGGGATTCGGCCGACCTGCGGTCCGTCCGGAAACGAACCTGGTGCTTGCCCCGTGTCGAAGGGGTGACCGAGAGTCGCACCGATGAACGAGAAGCCCAGCTCCCGCCCGGCCCGTCTGCTCGGCCACCGCGATTTCCGGCTCCTGCTGACCGGAGCCGCGGCGGCCCAGACGGGCAGTCAGGTCACCCTGGTCGCCCTCCCCTTGGTGGCGGTGATGGTGCTCGACGCCACGCCGTTCGAGGTCGGACTGCTGACCGCCGCCGAGACCGCCGCCTTCCTGCTCGTCGGCCTGCCGGCGGGCGCCTGGCTGGACCGGATGCGCAAGCTGCCGGTGCTGATCCGGGCCGACGTGGTGCGCTGCCTGGCCGTGGGGTCGATCCCGCCGGCCGCGGCGTTCGGGGTGCTGACCATGCCGCAGCTCTACCTGGTGGGGCTGGTCACCGGGGTGGCGACGGTGTTCTTCGACGTCGCCCACCAGTCCTTCCTGCCCGCCGTCCTGCCGCGCGAGCAACTGGTCGGCGGGAACGGGGCGCTGGAGACGGTCCGCTCCTCGGCGCAGATCGCCGGGCCGGGCCTCGGCGGCGGGCTGGTCCAGCTGCTGGGGGCGCCGCTCGCCATCGTGGCCGACGCCTGCGGCTACCTCGCCTCCGCGCTGCTCCTCGTCCGGATCAAGGCCGACGAGCCGCGGCCGGAACCCGCGCCGGGGCGCTCGCTGCGCGCCGAGGTCGGGGAGGGCGTGCGGTTCGTGCTCGGCCACCCGCTGCTGCGGGCGATCGCGACCGCCACCGCCACGTCCAACCTGTTCTCCGCCGTGCTGACCGCCGTGCAGACGGTGTTCTGGGTGCGGGTGCTCGACCTGTCGCCGGGCGCCATCGGCGTGCTGATGTCGGTCTCCGCCGTCGGCGGCCTGGCCGGCGCGCTGTGCGCCGGGCAGCTCGCCCGGTGGTTCGGGCAGGCCCGGCTGATCTGGCTGTCCACGCTGGTGACGGCGCCGTTCGCGCTGCTGTGGCCGCTGTCCGGCGGAGGCGCCGGGGTGGTGCTGTTCGGCCTGGCCTCCGGGGTGGTGCTGTTCGGTGCGGTGGCCTACAACGTCGCCCAGGTGAGCTTCCGGCAGAGCGTCTGCCCGCCGGAGCTGCTCGGCCGGATGAACGCCACCATGCGCTTCCTGGTCTGGGGCACCCTGCCGATCGGCGCCCTGATCGGCGGCCTGGTCGCCGACGCGGCCGGTCCGCGCGCGGCGCTCTGGCTCTGCGCCGTCGGCTTCCTGCTGGTGCCGCTGCCGCTGCTGCTCTCGCCGCTGCGGCGGATGCGGGAGCTGCCGGGCCCCGACGGTACGGCCGGGCCGGCGGCGGACGCGGGCGCGGACTCGGACGCGGATGCCGCCGAGGAGGAGGGCGCCGTGAGCCCCGGTCCGTCCTGAACCCGCCCGTCCCGCACCCGACCGTCCCGCACCCGCCTGTCCCGCACCCGCCCGTTCTGAACCGACTGATCCCCGAGACCGACCGATCCCCGAGCCGCGACCGGAAACCGGAGACCGTTCCCGTGCACGCCAGCATCACCGCCGCCTACCTCGCCCAGAAGGTCCAGCCCTGGGCGGTGGTGCCGTTGGAGCTCCAGGACTGGATGGCGGTGCCGGCGGCGGTCTGGCTGGAGCGGAGGTCCGCGAC
>NZ_JBEXJK010000692.1:0-2334 GCF_040609095.1 Kitasatospora sp. NPDC004799 | reverse complement strand
GTCGGTCGCGGTCTCCATCCTGAGCCTGCTGCTCACCTGGCTGCTGCTGCTCCTGGTGTCGGTGGTCGGTCCTGCGGTGATGCGGCTTCCTCTCTCCCGCGGGGTCCCTCTCCCGGCTGGCCGGCCGGGGTCGGTGTGCCTTGAGGTGTACGAGCTACAGGTGGGCGAGCTTGTAGAGCACGGGCGCGGCCTCCCGGAGGACGGCCCACTCCTCCTCGTCGAGCCCCTGGGCGAGCTCGGCGAGCCAGACGTTCCGGCGTCGACGACTCTCCGCGAGGATCGTCTCGGCCTGCTCGGTGCTGCTGACGACCACCTGGCGGCGGTCCTCGGGGTGCGGTTCGCGCCGCACCAGCCCCTTCTCCTCCAGCATCGCGACGATCCTGGTCATCGAAGGCGGCTGCACGTGCTCCTTCCGGGCGAGCTCACCCGGCGTCGCCTTCCCGCACCGGGCGAGGGTGCCCAGCACTCCCATCTCGGTGGGACTCAACGACTCCTCCACCCGCTGGTGTTTGAGTCGTCGGGAGAGGCGCATCGTGGACGACCGCAGCTGACTGATCGCTGCGAGGTCCTGCTCGGACATCTCGGGCATCTCTTTAGCCTACGTCATTACTCTCGCTAAGGAAAATGAGATCCGCCGCCGTGCCGGAGGGTCACCCCGGTGCCATATTGGTCATGGGCCCCAGCTCTCGACTCCCAGAAGGGCCGACCAGCCATGTCCGACCTCGCCACCGAGCCGTCCGAGCGGTCCGAACGGCCGCAGCCGTCCGAGCGGTCCGCGCAGACCGAGCCCGGCGACACCGGCTTCGCCCGGCTCGCCATGGTCACCATCGACTGCGCCGACCCGGTCGCGCTGGCCTCGTTCTACGCGGAGCTGCTGGGGTGGGAGACCAGGCACGCGGACGAGCACTTCGCGATCCTGGACAACCCCGAGGGCGGCAGCCCGCTGGGCTTCGGACGGGTGACCGGGTACCGGCCGGAGCCGTGGAAGGAACCGGACGGCAGCAAGCACTTCCACCTGGACTTCTACGTCGACGACCTGGACGAGGCCACCGCGAAGGCCCTCGCGCTCGGCGCCACCGAGCCCGCCTACCAGCACGGCCGCACGCTGCGGGTGCTGATCGACCCGGCCGGCCACCCGTTCGGGCTAGCCCCTCTGGAGTGAGCGCCGAACCGCCCCCGCGCGGGCACCGGACGAGGCCCGGGGGTGGTGCGCAGACGGTGTCAGGGATTGGTGCCGGGATCATGCAGGCCGCGTAAAGGCCCATCCTGACCTGGGACTTCACGAAAAACGCGAACATTGTGCGACTGCCGGGCAGTGGCTAACCTCCCGGATTGTCAGGGGCACCACATGCCAGGCTCCTCGCCGCGGGACCACGCTCCCGTTCCGGTGCCCGTTGCCGCGCGCCTTCCCCGGCCAGCCGCGTCCGCCCGCGCCCCGGTGCCCTCAACCCTCGTCCAGGGAGCTCTATTGGGTGAGATCCACCATGCCGACCACGGCTGGGTAACCCCGGCGGTCTCCTACTTCGTCGCGTGCGTCGGCGCCTTCGTCGCCCTGCGCAGCGCCCGCTGGGCGCTCGTCTCCCAGGGCCGCACCCGGGCCGTCTGGCTGCTGTTCGCCTCGACCTCGCTCGGGGCCGGGATCTGGTCCATGCACTTCATCGCGATGCTCGGCTTCTCGGTGACCGGCGTCGAGATCAGCTACCGGCCCGGACTGACCGTGCTCAGCCTGCTGGTCGCCGTGGCCGTGGTCGGCGTCGGGCTCTTCACCGTCGGGTACTGGCCGCGCCGCGTCCCGGCGCTGCTGGCCGGCGGGCTGACCACCGGTCTCGGGGTCGCCGCGATGCACTACCTGGGCATGGCCGCGATGGTCCTGCCCGGGCGGCTCGGCTACGACCGGAACACCGTGGTGGCCTCGGTGGCGATCGCCGTGGTCGCGGCCACCGCCGCGCTCTGGGCCGCGCTGAACATCCGGGGCACGCTCGCCGTGCTGGCGGCGGCGCCGGTGATGGGCGTGGCGGTCTGCGCGATGCACTACACCGGCATGGCGGCGCTCTCCGTCCACCTGGACTTCTCGCGCTCCACCGCGGGCGGCGTGATGGCGCTGCAGTTCATCTTCCCGCTCGGGGTCGGGCTCGGCTGCTACGTGTTCTTCGGCTCGCTGGCCTTCGCCGTCTCGCCGAGCCGGTCCGACTCCCGGCCCCTGCTGGCCGGTCCGGCCGCCCCGCTGCCCCCGCGTGCCCCCAGGGCCGCGCGGGCCGCGCGCACCCCGGGCGGCCCGGACAGCCCGGGCGCCCCGGCGGTCCCGCGGCAGCGGCGGCCGGTGGGCGGGGCGAC
>NZ_JBEXJK010000691.1:0-2337 GCF_040609095.1 Kitasatospora sp. NPDC004799 | reverse complement strand
GCGCGAGCGCGTCCACGCCCACCGGGCCGACCTGCTCGCGCTCAGCCGCCGCATCCACACCCACCCCGAGACCGCCTTCGAGGAGCACCGCGCGGGCTGGCGCCGCCCAGCGGGCCCGGGCCGGCGACGCGCTCGACCGGCTGGCCGGGGCCGTCCACCGGGCGGCACCCGCCGCCCGCGAGCTCTACCGCACCCGGACCGTGCTCACCGGCCTCGCGGTCAGCGCGCCCGCCGACCGGCTGCCCGCGCTGCGGGCGCTGCCGGGCGTCCGGGCCGTCCACCCGATCGTCGCCAAGCGGCGGGACAACGCCCACTCCGTCCCGCTGACCGGCGCCCCCCGGGTCTGGGCCGGCGGCGGGGCGGCCGGCACCGGCCGGGGCATGCGGATCGGGATCGTCGACAGCGGCATCGACTACACCCACGCCGACTTCGGCGGCCCCGGCACCGAGGAGGCGTTCCGCTCGGTCGAGCGCGGCAAGCCCGCGCCGCCCGCGCTGTTCCCCAACGCCAAGGTGGTCGGCGGCCGGGACCTGGTCGGCGACGACTACGACCCCGACCCGGCCTCCCCGCACCACCAGCCCGTGCCGCACCCCAGCGACAACCCGATCGACTGCGTGCGCAACGGGCACGGCACCCACGTGGCCGGCACCGCGGCCGGGTACGGCGTGACCGCCGACGGCCGCCCGTACACCGGCCCGTACGGGCCCGGGCTGGACCCGGCCGGCTTCCGGATCGGCCCCGGCACCGCCCCGGGCGCGGAGCTGTACGCGATCCGGGTGTTCGGCTGCGACGGCTCCACCGACCGGGTCACCGAGGCGCTCGACCTGGCCGCCGACCCGAACGGGGACGGCGACCTGAGCGACCGGCTGGACGTCGTCAACCTCTCGCTCGGCAGCCACTTCGGCAGCACCGACGACACCGACGCCCTGGCCGTCGACCGGCTCGCCGAGCTGGGCACCGCCGTGGTCGCGGCGGCCGGCAACGACGGCGACGTGTACGGCATCGGCGGCAGCCCCGGCACCGCCGCCCGGGCGATCACCGTCGCCGCCTCGGTGCACGGGCACGCCGACGTGGACGGCATCACCGTGCTCGCCCCCGCCGACCGGGCCGGGGTCGTCCCGGCGCACTGGAGCGAGCGCTACCAGGGCTGGACCACCGCCGACGTCAGCGGCGAACTCGCCCTGCCCGCCGACCAGTCGGACGGCTGCACCCCGTTCACCGAGGCCGACCGGCAGCGGCTGGCGGGGCGGATCGCGCTGCTCGCCTGGCACACCCGGGACGCCGACCGGGCCTGCAACTCCGGCCCGCGCGCCGACCACGCCGCCGACGCGGGCGCGATCGGCGCGCTGTACGCCGCCGACTCCGACCACCTGGCCGAGATCTCCGGCAACGACCGCGTCCCGGCCGCGCTGCTGGCGCGGGCCGACGGCGAGCGGCTGCGGGAGGCCGTGGCGGCCGGGCCGGTGGTGGTCCGGCTCGCCGCGCCCGGCAACCCGCTGCACGGCTCCGTCGCCCAGGACCAGCCGGCCCGGGTCGACACCCTGACCGACTTCACCTCGCGCGGCATCGGGGTGCCGGGCGTGGTCAAGCCCGACCTGGCCGCCCCCGGCGAGAGCATCTGGTCCACCCTGGTCGGCAGCGGCGCCGGCGGCCAGCGGGAGAGCGGCACCTCGATGGCCGCCCCGCACGTGGCCGGGCTCGCCGCGCTGGTCCGCGCCGCGCACCCGGACTGGCCGGTCGAGCAGGTCAAGGCCGCGCTGATGAACACCACCGTGGACACCTTCCTCGGCGACGACCGCACCGGGCCGGCCTACGGGCCCGAGCGCACCGGGGCCGGGCGGGTCCGGGTGGACCAGGCGGTCCGCACGCCGGCCGTCGCCTACGCGGCGGGGGAGGGCGCGGTGCCGGGCGGGGTCGGGGTCTCCTTCGGGCCGGTCGAGGTCGGCGGGCCGACGGCGGTGACCCGGGAGATCGAGGTGCGCAACACCTCGGACGCGCCGCTGGTCTACCGCACCTCGTACGCGGCCTCGACCGAACTGCCGGGCGCCTCCTACCGGGTGGAGCCGGCCCGGGTGGAGGTCCCGGCGGGCGGCACCGCGCGGGTCCGGGTGACGCTGTCCGTACCGGGGGAGCTGGGGCGCGCGCCCGACCCGACCATCGACACCGTGCAGGGCGGCCGGGCCCGCAGCTACCGGGGCGAGCTCTCCGGCCGGATCCTGCTCACCCCGGTCGGCGGCGGCGGGTGGCCGCAGCTGCGGGTCCCGGTGCTGGCCGCCCCGCACCCGACCGGCGACCTCGCGGTGGCGGCCACCGTCCGCACCGCCCGGGACGGCACCC
>NZ_JBEXJK010000690.1:0-2363 GCF_040609095.1 Kitasatospora sp. NPDC004799 | reverse complement strand
CCCCCCCCCCCCCCCCCCCCCCCCCCCCCCCCCCCCCCCCCCCCCCCCCCCCCCGGCGGGGGGGGGGGGGGGGGGCGCCCCCCCGCCGCGGTCAGCCGACCGGCTGGCGCACCCCCTCGGCGGCCGGCTCGGCGGAGGCCGCCGGGGCGGCCGGACCGCCCTCCATCCGGTCCAGCCGCAGCGCCGAGTGCAGCCGGCGCAGCGGCGCGGGCGCCCACCAGGTGGCCGAACCGAGCAGCCCCATCAGCGCGGGCACCAGCAGGGCCCGCACCACCGTGGCGTCCAGCAGCACGGAGAACGCGGCGCCGAGCCCCAGCTCCTGGACGAACACCAGCCGGGACATCGCCAGCGCGCCCACCGCGACGCAGAACAGCACGGCGGCGCTGGTGACGGTGGAGCCGATCCGCGACAGCCCGTCGGCCACCGCCTCCCGCTCGCCCCGGCCCGCCGCCCGGGCCTCCTTGATCCGCCCCAGCAGGAAGACGTTGTAGTCGGTGGAGAGGCCGAAGGCGAGCGCGAAGACCAGCACCGGCGTGGTGGTCTCCAGCCCGCTGTGGGCGGCGAAGCCGAGGTTGCCGTCCTGGAAGACCCAGACCAGGAACCCGAACGCGGCGCCGGTGGAGAGCAGGTTCATCACCAGGGCCAGCAGCGGCAGCAGCACCGACCCGGAGAAGGCGAACAGCAGCAGCACCGTCACGCCGGCGAGCACGCCGAAGGCGAGCGGCAGCCGGTCGGCGATGCTGCTCCGCTGGGCGAGGAAGTCCGCCGTCGTCCCGGTGTAGCGGGCGGTGACGGGCGCCGCCACGTCCTGGACCCGCTCGCCGGTCCTCAGCGCCGGCTCGTCCAGCGGGTTTCCGGCCAGGACCGCGTCGACCTCCCAGTGCGCGGCGTCCAGCTGCCGCGGCTCGCCGACCGACTGCACCCCCGGCACCGCGGCGACCCGCTGGGCGTACTCGGCGAGCCCGGCGCCGTCCGGGGTGTCGAGGACGATCTGGACCGGGCTGGTGGCGAGTTCGTCGAAGTCGGTGCCGAGCCGCGCGGCGACCTGGCCGGCGCTGATGTCCTTGGGCAGCGAGGTCGGGTCGACGCCGGTGAACCGCACCCCGGTCAGCGGGGAGGCGATCAGCAGCAGGACGGCGGTGGCCACCAGGGTGAAGACCGCGGGCCTGCGCATCACGGCCGAGGCCAGCCGGTGCCAGCGCCCGGCGGCGGCCTGCCCGGCCGTCGCGGAGCGCTGCCAGCGGCGCGGCGCCAGCGCGTTGATCCGGTGGCCCAGCACGGCGAGCAGCGCGGGCAGCCCGAGCAGGGCGAACAGCGCGGCCGAGACGACGGTGATCACGCCGGCCAGGCCCATGGACCGCAGGTACGGGTGCGGGAACACGGTGATCGCGAGCAACGCGGCCGCCACGGTGAGCGCGCTGAACAGCACGGTGCGGCCGGCGGTGGCGACCGTGCGCCGCAGCGCCTCGGCGCCGGGGCCGTGCTCGGCCAGCTCCTCCCGGTAGCGGGTGACGATCAGCAGGCCGAAGTCGATGGACAGGCCCAGCCCGAGCGCGAAGGCCAGGCTCATCGCCCCGGTGGAGACGTCCATCACGGTGGTGGCGACCCGCAGGCCGGCCATGGTCAGCAGCAGCGAGACGACGGCGCCCAGCAGCGGGACGAGGGCGGCCACCAGGCCGCGGAAGACCAGGAACAGCGCGAGCAGGATGACCGGCGTGGCCATCCCCTCCGCCTCGGCCAGGTCGGTGTCGGAGACCTGGGCCACCTGGACGTGGCCGGGCGTGGCACCGCCGAGCCAGGCCCGGCCGTTCAGTGCCGGGTCGTCCTCGACGGCCTTCTGGAGCTCCTGCTCGGCGGTCTTCGTGTCGGCCTCGGCCATCGGGCGCACCGCGCCGACGACCACCGTGCTGTGCCCGTCGCGGGCGATCAGCGCCGGGTCGGCCGTGTAGTCGACGACCTGCTTCACCTCGGGCCGGTCCTTCAGCAGCCGGACGGCCGCGGTCACGGCGGCGGGCGGTGCGCCGGTGCCGGGCAGCTGTTCGTCGGTGCGGACCAGCAGCAGGTAGCCCTGCTGGGAGTCGATGCCGGTGGCGCGGGTGATCGTGTCCCGGGCGACGACGTTGCCGCCGCCCGGGTCGTCGTAGTCGGACAGCCCGTTGGTGAGCCTGTCCCCCACCGAACCTCCGAACACCGCGGCCAGCACGGTGATCAGCAGGGTCAGCAGCAGGGACGCTCTCCGTCGCCCGTGCAGGGCGGAGCCCAGAGCGGTGAACATCGGTCGATCCTTCCGGCGCGGGGGCGGGGGGGGGGGGGGCGGGGCGGGGCCCCAGGCACACAAAACCCCACCCCCCCCCGCCACACCA
>NZ_JBEXJK010000689.1:0-2366 GCF_040609095.1 Kitasatospora sp. NPDC004799 | reverse complement strand
GGGAGACCGGGCCCTCGACGCCGTCGGGGAACAGCGGGGCCTCCCCGACGGGTTCGAGCGCCCCGGCCGCCGCGTCCCAGCGGCAGACCGTGACGACGGGGCGCAGCTCGCCGAGCACGTAGGCGTGGCGCCCGGAGGGGTGGAAGGCCAGGTGCCGCGGTCCGGTGCCGGGCGGCAGCGCCGTCTCGGCGTGCACGGTCAGCTGTCCGGTCGCCGGGTCCAGGGCGCAGACCCGCACCGAGTCGGTGCCGAGGTCGACGCTGAGCACCCAGCGCCCGGACGGGTCGGGGAGCACCTGGTGGGCGTGCGGGGCCCGTTGGCGGTCCGGGCGCGGCCCGCTGCCCCGGTGGCGCAGCACCCCGCTCGGCGGCAGCGGGGTGCCGTCGGCGGCGAGCGGCAGCACGCTGACGCTGCCGGAGCCGTAGTTGGCGGTCAGCAGGTGGCCCCGGACGAGGCTCAGGTGGGTGGGGTGGTCGCCGCCCACCGGCACGGGGGCGCCCAGCGGGCGGGGGACCGGTCCGGCGATGTCGTGGGCGGTGACGGCGCCCGGCTCCGTCTCGGAGACGGCGTAGAGCACCGGGCCGTCCGGCGTCCGCCCGACGGTGAGGTAGGACGGGTCGACGGCGTCGACGCGGCCGGTCAGGGACAGCGCCCCGGTGGCCGGATCCACCGAGGCCGACACGATCCCGCGCCCGCCCGTCGAGGTGAACGACCCGATGAAGGCCCGCTCCGCGCCCCTGTCCACCACTGCACCCTCCACCGTCCGCCGCCTGCTCTCCGGGCTCCGACGCTAGCAGGCGCCCACCGCGTCGCCGTCGGCCGCGCGGCTCCGGGGGCCGCCCCTTCGACCGAGCCGCCCGGCCCGGCCGGATTCACTCGCGGCACAGTGGACGGCTCTCGTCGCATTTCTTCACAGCCGTCACAGGCGTCCGGGAAATCACTCGGATAATTCCGCGAATAGTTGTTCGAGTGGATGGTGAGGTCTGAACCTCATATTTTCAGCCAAAGAATTAGCGCCCGCCATCGGGCTCTCCGGGCGCGGCCGGGAGGCACACCAGGGATTTTGTGGTTCCGATTCCCGGTGGAGTCGCTTTTCGTTCAATCGGAAGGGGTTGCGAGCGGCTGACCCGCCGTGAAGACTGTTGCGCGTTCGTCGTCCGGACGTTCGGGACGGCAGGGAATGTGCGGCTCTCCGGTCGCGTCGGCGCGTTCCGCGCGGCGGCCCGCGGGGGCGGATCGCAAACAAGGGGGATGGACATGCCGGGTACGGCCGTTGCGCAGGTGGGGGCCAGGAGAGCGGTCGGTGGGCGGGGGGCGGGTTTCTGTCCCACCGTTCCGACGGGGTAAGGGTATTCGGCCGTTCGCGGTTCACCGCGGGCCGGCCCGCCGTTCATCGCGCGGTGGGGATATCCGGGTCGTATTCGCACCGCCCGGTCCGGGCGCGCCGATGTGACGCCGGAACGGCCGTGCGCGGGCGGGTTCGGCGCCCGGCCGCGGGCGTCCGGGGATTCCCCTTCCGGGGCCGGCCGACCGCCGCCGGCCGGGCCGGTACCGATTCCCGCCGTTCCCGCGCGTCCTGAAGCGGGCGGCGCCGGCGGCCGGGAATTCCCGCTGTGCCGCAGCCCAATCCGCAATTCCACCGCGGGCGCCCGGCGCGCCCGCACCCGAGAACCAGTCAACGGGAGCTTCCGCCATGCCGTACGCCAGCCCGGCGCCCACCCGCGAGCGGGCACCTCTCCTCCTGCGCGGTGAACCGCGGCGCAGTGACCTGCAGCACCGGCTCGACGCGCTCGCCCGCGCCCACCGGGTGCCCGGCGCCCAACTGGTGCTGGACACCGGTGCGGAGACCGTCGCCCTGCACACCGGGGTGGCCGACACCGGCACCGGGACGCCCTTCACCGAGGACACCGCCGTCCCGGTGGGATCGCTCACCAAGCCGTACACGGCCGCCCTGGTGGCGCTGCTCGCCGACGACGGCGACCTCGACCTCGACGAACCGGTGGCCGAGCACCTGCCGGAACTCCGTCAACTGCCCGCAGTAACGATTCGTCAGCTACTCGGCCACACCGGCGGACTGCCGACCGGACCGGACTCCGACGCCGCCGCCCGCACCACCGCGACGCGCTACCTGTCCGCCGTCTGCACCGCCGGGGACGCGCTGTTCCCGCCCGGGACGGACTTCTCCTACTCCAACGCCGGCTACGTGGCCGCCGGGCGCCTGGTCGAGACGGTGACCGGGATGCCCTGGCGGGAGGCGGTGCGCGCGCTGCTGCTCGAACCCTTCGGCACCGGGCCGGTGTTCGTCGACACGGCCGCACCCGGGCGACCGGTCGCCGCCGGGCACGCGCTCAACGCCGCGACCGGCC
>NZ_JBEXJK010000688.1:0-2403 GCF_040609095.1 Kitasatospora sp. NPDC004799 | reverse complement strand
GATGCGTTGCGCGAGCGGGTCCGGGTGGCGGACGGGCGGGATCCGCAGCCTTCGGCGGCGGTGCTGGACTCGCAGTCGGCCCGCAGCCACCAGGGAGGCGGCGAGCGCGGCCCGGACCTCCGGGTCGGCCCGGAACGCGCGGGAGCGCTCGGCCAGCAGCAGGTAGTTGCGCATGCAGCCGGCCGCCGAGGCCCAGACGCCGTCGAAGTCCTCGGTGCGCGGCGGCTTGAAGTCGAAGTGCCGCGGGCCGTCGTAGCCGGCCGACTCCAGCAGGTCGACCAGCCAGAAGGCCTGCCGGAGGTCTCCGGCGCCGAAGCGCAGGTCCTGGTCGTACTTGATGCCGGACTGGCCGTTGAGGTCGATGTGGAACAGCTTGCCGTGCCACAGGGCCTGGGCGATGCCGTGCGGGAAGTTGAGCCCGGCCATCTGCTCGTGGCCCACCTCCGGGTTGACGCCGACCCGCTCGGGGCGCTCCAACTCGTTGATGAACGCCAGGGCGTGGCCCACCGTGGGCAGCAGGATGTCGCCGCGCGGCTCGTTGGGCTTGGGCTCGATCGCGAACCGCAGGTCGTAGCCCTGCTGCTCGACGTACTCGCCCAGCAGGTCGAAGGCCTCCTTCAGCCGGTCCAGCGCGGTGCGCACGTCCTTCGCCGCGCCGGACTCGGCGCCCTCGCGACCGCCCCAGGCGACGTAGACCGAGGCGCCGAGCTCCGCGGCCAGGTCGATGTTGCGGATCGTCTTGCGCAGCGCGTAGCGCCGCACGTCGCGGTCGTTGGCGGTGAAGGCGCCGTCCTTGAAGACGGGGTGGGTGAACAGGTTGGTGGTCGCCATCGGGACCTTCAGCCCGGCGGCGTCCAGCGCGGCGCGGAAGCGCTTGACGGTCTCCTCGCGGGTGGCCTCGTCCGCGCCGAAGGGGATCAGGTCGTCGTCGTGGAAGGTGACGCCGTAGGCGCCGAGTCCGGCCAGCCGCTGGACGGTCTCGACCGGGTCGAGGGCGGGGCGGGTCGCGTCGCCGAAGGGGTCGCGCCCCTGCCAACCGACGGTCCACAGGCCGAAGGTGAACTTGTGCGCGGGGGTGGGGACGAGCGGGTCGCTGGACATGGTGCGGCTCCGGATCCGTGCCGAGGGGGGTGTTTGTCAGGGCTCTCAACAAATTAGTATGCCGGGACGTCAGAAGGAAACCCCCACCGGAGGAACGCATGGCTGAGCAGCGGGTCGTGATCGGCGTCGACAGCTCGACCCAGTCCACCAAGGCCCTCGCCGTCGACATCGACACGGGCACGGTCGTGGGCGAGGGCCGCGCCCCGCACACCGTCAGCGAGGGAGCCGGCCGGGAGAGCGATCCCGAGCAGTGGTGGCGGGCGTTCGAGGAGGCCGCCGTCCGGACCGGCTGGGCCGACCGCGCGGCCGCCGTCTCGATCGCCGGCCAGCAGCACGGCCTGGTCACCCTGGACGCGGCCGGCGCGCCGGTCCGCCCCGCGCTGCTGTGGAACGACGTCCGCTCCGCGCCGCAGGCCGCCGGGCTGCGGACCGCGATCGGCCCGGCGGAGATCGCCCGCCGCACCGGCAGCCTGCCGACCGCCGCCTTCACCGCCCCCACGTGGGCCTGGCTGCGCGCCACCGAGCCCGCCGCCGCCGACCGCGTCGCGGCCGTCCGCCTCCCGCACGACTTCCTCACCGAGCGGCTGACCGGGGAGGCGGTGACCGACCGCGGCGACGCGTCCGGGACGGGCTGGTGGGGGCCGGACGGCTACGACAAGGACGTCCTCGACCGCATCGGCCTCGACCCGGCCCTGCTGCCGCGGGTCCTCGGACCGGGCGCGCGGGCCGGCCTGGTCCGCCCGGGGACGGCACTGCGCGCGGGGGTGCCGGTGGCCGCCGGAACCGGCGACAACATGGCCGCCGCCCTCGGGCTCGGCCTGCGGTTCGGGCAGCCGGTGCTCAGCCTCGGCACCTCCGGGACGGTCTACGCCGTCGGCCGGCAGCGGCCGGTGGACCCGAGCGGGACGGTCGCCGGCTTCGCCGACGCCCTCGGCGGCTGGCTGCCGCTCGCCTGCACGCTCAACTGCACCCTCGCCGTCGACCGCTTCGCCGCCCTGCTCGGACGCGGCCGCGAGGAGGTCGAGGCCGGCGGCACCGCGGTGGTGCTGCCCTACCTGGACGGTGAGCGCACCCCGGACCTGCCCGGCGCCTCCGGCCTGGTCCACGGGCTGCGCCACGACACCACGCCGGGCCAACTGCTCCAGGCCGCGTACGACGGCGCCGCCCACGCCCTCCTCACCGCCCTGGCCGACGTGCTGCGCGCGGGCGGTTCAGCCGAGGTTCGCGAGCGCCTCGTTGAAGGTCTTCGACGGACGCATCACGGCGGCGGCCTTGGCCGGGTCCGGCTGGTAGTAGCCGCCG
>NZ_JBEXJK010000687.1:0-2403 GCF_040609095.1 Kitasatospora sp. NPDC004799 | reverse complement strand
ACCAAGGCGTTCCTGACCCAGCTGGTCGCCTGCTACCTGGTCGCCCTGTACCTGGGCCAGGTGCGCGGCACCAAGTGGGGCGGCCGACCAAGCGGGAGCGGCGCGAGCTGGACCAGCTGCGCGGGCACTGAGGGGCGCCGTGCACCGGGCGGCGCCGCGTACCGAGGGACGCCGCCTACCGAGGGGCACCGCTTACCGAGGGGCATCGCTTACCGAAGGGTGCGCACCGAGGGATGCCCCGCCGTTACGCGTCGGCGGTGGCGAGCACCTTGGCGAGGAAGCCGCCCAGGTTCTCCATCGTGCGCTCGATCTGCAGCTCCACCGGCAGCGACTCGTTGGGCCGGGTGACCAGGGTGGAGTTCTTCAGCCCGCGCACGTAGAGCGAGCAGGCCAGGTCGCCGCAGATGTAGGTGCCGACGGTGTTGCCCTCCCGCCCGGCCGCCCCGGCCCGGCGGGCGGCGAGCAGCGCGACCCCCGACCCGGCGTGCGCGGTGATGCACAGCGAGCACACGTTGGACTTGGTCAGGCTGCGCCGGACCATCGGCGAGCGCAGCGTCACGCCGACCAGCTCGCCCCCGTACGGCGCCACCAGGTACGCCCGGTCGGGCGCGCCCTGGTCCCGCCAGCCGAGGAAGTCCAGGTGCTCCCAGGGGAGTTCGGCCAGGCCCCGGGGCAGGTTGAGCCGACGGGCCTCGCCCTTGGAGCAGTTGACGAAGGACGCGCGGATCTCGTTCTCACTCAGGGGTTCCATGCCGCGGAAGCTAACACCGGCCCGCCCGCCGTGTCGCCCGATTTTCACCCGTTCCGTACCGGGTGGGCGGCCTGGACCGCCAGCCGGCGCGGGGTGGCGACGGCCCGCAGCAGGACGGCGACGTCGGCGGGCAGCGGGGGCGGGGCGGCGGCGGTCACGCCGCGGGGTAGCCCCGGCGGTGAGGGTTTGTCAGTGGGGGTCCGTAGGCTTCGAAGGCCCGGTCCCGGCGCAGGAGGGAGGCGCCGGGACCGGGCGCGGTCGGGCGACCGGCGGGGCCGCTTCGCGAGGCCGAGCCAGGTGAGCGGGGCTACTTCTTGAAGGCCACGCCGCCGTACGCCGAGACGTCCTGCCAGCCCTCGGGGAGTTCGGCGGTGGGCACGTGGCCCGCGGTGGGCCGCCAGAGCGGGAGCTGGACGAGCCCGGGGCCGGCGAACTCGAAGTCGCCGAAGAAGGGTTCGACGGCGGAGCGCGGGCGCAGCACGAGCGGGGCGCTGGCGCTCCGGTAGATGCGGGTGCCCTCGGCGGCGCTCTCGCGGGAGGCGAAGTCGGGGCTGCCGTGGGAGAGGATCAGCGCGCTGCCGGGCGCGAGCGCGTCGCGCAGGGTGCGCACGATCTGCTGCGCGCCCTCCTCGTCGCGGATGAAGTGCAGGACGGCGACCAGCATCAGCGCGACCGGCTGGGAGAGGTCGACGGCGCCGGCCAGCGCGGGGTGGCCGAGGATGGCGGCCGGGTCGCGCAGGTCGGCCTCGATCACCGAGGTGTGCCCGGTGGGGTGGCTCGCCAGCAGGGCGCGGGCGTGGGTGGCGACGATCGGGTCGTTGTCCACGTACACCACCCGGGCGTCCGGGGCGACCCGCCGGGCGACCTCGCTGGTGGAGCCGACCGCCGGGATGCCGGTGCCGATGTCGACGAACTGGCGCACGCCCCGGCCCGCCACGAACTCCACCGCGCGGCCGAGGAACTGCCGGTTGGTACGGGCCAGCAGCGGCAGCGCGGGGTAGGCGGATATCGCGGCCTGGGCGGCCTTGCGGTCGGCCTCGAAGTTGTCCTTGCCGCCCAGGTAGTAGTCGTACATCCGGGCGGTGTGCGGGACGCCGGTGTCCAGTTCGCTCGGCGGCTGCCAGTCCTCGGCTCTGGCCCAGTCCCACTCGGTGTCCGTGCTGCGGCCGGTCGCCGTGCCGTCCTCGTACATCCTGTCCGCCCCCAATGCGCCATGCCGGAATGGTCCGGCTACCGCCCGTCGCGGTGCGCGGTGATCGTATCCAAGGACACTCCGCGGAAACAGCGGGAGTTCAGGTTTACGCAACACCCGGTGACGGACCGTGTCCACGTCAAGGCCGGTGCGGGCGGCCGGACCGGATCGCCCGCCGCAACCGCGCTCTCTATGCTGACTGCCGATGACTGCCGACCGCCGCACCGTACTGCGCACCACCGCCCGACTCGCCGCCCTCGCCGCCGCCGGCGGCCTGCTCACCGCCTGCGGCACCGACACGCTCCGCCGGGCCGACCCGGGGGCGCTCGCCGCGCACCCCGGCACCGTGGACCCGCAGCACACCACCGACCCGGCCTGGAACGGCGGCGAGGGCCCGGCCTCCCCCCCCCCCCCCCCCCCCCCCCCACCCCCGTGGCCCCCCCCCCCCCCCCGGCCCGAC
>NZ_JBEXJK010000686.1:0-2410 GCF_040609095.1 Kitasatospora sp. NPDC004799 | reverse complement strand
AGGTGCCCCCACCGCAGTGGCTCCGCCCCCAGCCTCCGGCCGGGAGGTGCCCCCACCTCCGCCTTGCGATGCACGCACCCCAACGCCGCTCGCTGGTCCAACGCGAATCGTCAGACACGCCCTGGGCGGGCGGTCGTGACCCCGGGGGGCGATCGCGGCGCGGGGTCCGGGTGCGAACCCCGGGCCCTCCGGGCGGACGACGGGGGGTTGAAGGCAGGCCCTAGGCTGGTGCCCAGCAAGCACCGTATTTGCAGCAGCCAGTGGGGGCTCCCAGATGACGACAGGTCGGCCCGGCGTCGCCGCCGCACCGAACGCGGCGTACGCAGGTCAGGTGGTGCAGTTCCCGGACCCGGTCCGCGCGGAGCGGCACCCCGCCGGGGTCAGGGTGGACGAGTACGGCTTCCCGGACTTCGGCCCGTACGCCGCCGCGGCGGCCGAGGTCGCCGACCCGCCGGAGGGCTTCGGGGTGGACGAGCTGCGGCTGACCGACTACGTCTCGGCCAACGCCGCGCTCTACACCCAGGGCCACCCGCTCTGGGCCGACCTCCCGACCGCCGTCGCCACCCCGCCCGGCTGGACCTGGCACCACGCGGTCGGCCGGGCCGCCCCCGGTTGGCGGCGGATGGAGCTCGTCCCGGTCGAGGTCAAGGCGCTGCTGCGGCACCACGGCGGCCTGGCCACCTCGGCCGCCGACCACAACCGCCGCGGCACCCGCCCGCTGCAGGACCGCCGGCCGGTGCACTTCGCGCTGGCCATGGACGGCGGCGACCCGATCGGCGTCCCCGAGGACCTGGTGCAGCGCGCCGAGCAGCGCCTCGGCTACCGGCTGCCCGACGCCTACCGCACCTTCCTCAAGCTGGGCGGCGGCCGCGCCCCGGTCGGCGTGGCGCTGGACACCGAGCTCGGACTGCTGCTCGACCAGCCGTTCCTGACGCTCACCGAGGAGTACGGCACCGAGGACCTGGTGTACGCCAACAAGTGCCTGCGCGACCACCTCACCAAGGACTACCTGGGCATCGCCTACGCGCAGGGCGGCCTGGTCGCGCTCAAGGTGCGCGGCGAGCGGGCCGGCTCGGTCTGGTTCCACCTGTACGACGACGCCCGCGACAGCGGCGCCCCGGAGGCCCCGGAGGACCGCTGCGCCCGGCTGCTGCTGCCCTGCGGCGAGGACTTCGACGCCTTCCTGCTGCGGCTGGCGGGCAGCCCGCCGGAGCTGGAGACGGTCGCGGCGCTGATGGTGGACGGCGGGTTCGCCCGGGCCGTCCCGGTGGGCTGAGGCGCGTGGTCTCGGTGGTCGCGGTGGAGTCGGTGGAACGGGGGACGAAGAGGATGCGGACAGGGGTGAACCGGGCGTGGTGACGTACGCGCAGGCGCAGGAGCTCGCCGACGAGTGGATCAACGGCGGGGTGCCGCGCTCGCAGCAGCGCGAGGTGCGGGTCCGGGAGTTCGACCTGGGCTTCGTCTGCTGGGCGGTGACGCCCGCGGGCCCGGCCGACGGCTCGGGCGGTGCGGGTGCCGCGGGCGGCGGCTCGGGGGAGGCGCGGCTGGTGATCGCCCGGGACTCGGGCGCCAGCACGCTGTGGCCCGCGCTGCCGGTCAACGAGGTGGTCCGGCAGTACGAGGAGGTCTACGGGCGGCCGGTGGCGGCCAACCCGGCCGGGGCGGCGAAGCCCGCGCCCGGGCCGGTGGAGGCGACCTCCTTCCTGCTCAGCCCGCCGCAGTGGCTCCAGGAGGCGGGGGCCGCGGCGATCGCGGCGGAGGCGGAGCGGCTCGGGACGGCTCCGGCCGGCCCGCAGGGTGCTGCGGCCGAGGCTCCGGCTCCGGCCGCTGCTACTGCCGCTGCCGCGCCCGTCGAGGAGCCGCCCGCTCCGGCACCGCGGCCCGCGCCGGCCGTGCTGACCGAGCCGCCCGTCTCCGACCGGCCCGCCGGAGACGCGCCGACCATGCTCGCGCCGCCGCCGGGGCCCGAGGAGCCGCCCGTCGCTCCGCAGGCGGCTCCGGCCGCTGCACCGGCTGCGGCCCCGGAGCCGCAGCCCTCGCAGCCGTCGGCCGAGGACGGGGCCGCGACCGTTCTGATGCCCGAGGGGCTGCGGATCACCGGCTCGGACCTGCCGGAGCCCGCCGCGCCGGCGGGTGCCGAGGCCGCGACGATGCTGATGCCGCCGACGGGTGGCGGCTACGGCGTGCCCCCGGTCCCGCCGACCGCCGCCCCGCAGGCTCCTGTGCCCGCCCCGGCTGCCGCGCCCGCCCCGGCCGCCCCGCCCGCCCCGCCGGTGCCCGCCCCGGCCGCCGAGCCGGCGCCCACCCTGCTCGCCCCGCCGGACGCCGTGCCCGGGCTGATGGGCCTGCCGGGCGCCCCGGCCCAGGCGACGAACAGCAGGTCGGGCTTGGCGGTCTTGGCCTGGGTGGC
>NZ_JBEXJK010000685.1:0-2412 GCF_040609095.1 Kitasatospora sp. NPDC004799 | reverse complement strand
GTCCCGGACCAGCACCTTGATCGGCAGCAGCTTCTCCAGCGTCAGCCCGAAGATGTCGGCCTCGTTGCGCACCGGCGCCTCGGCCGGCTCCAGCGCGAGCGCCGCCCTTGGGCGTCGGTGCCCTCCTGGACCATCCCGCCGGCGCCGTCGGAGCGGCCGGTCTGGGAGAAGTACGACGGCAGCTTCGGCGAGAACCAGGTGATCTGCCACAGCCCGGTCCTCACGTCGTACATCCGCACCGTGGTGCCGGGGAAGCGGCCGTGGAAATCCGGGCAGTGCAGCACGTCCTGCACCACCCGGCCGCCCAGCGTCCAGCCGAAGCGCCACTCGCCCGCCGCCGTGCGCCACCGCCCGTCGGGGAACCGGTAGCGGTTGCTGACGCTCCACGTCCCGACCAGCCGGCCGTAGAGCATCAGCGCCTCGGCGTGCTCCGGGTCCGGGCCGTCGGCCGACAGCAGCTCCGCCATCCCGCCGCCGGACGCCGCCGCCATCAGTAGTAGCCCTTCGAGCCGTCCAGCAGCTCGCGCACGATGTCGGCGTGCCCCGCGTGGCGGCCGGTCTCCTCGATCAGGTGGATCAGCATCCAGCGCAGGTTGGCGCCGCCGGCGCGGAAACCGGTGTGGCGGCCGACGTCGTCCAGCGACGCGGCCGCGACGATCTCGTCGCTGCGCGCGCACTGCGCCTCGTACTGCGCCAGCAGCTCGGCCAGCGCCCGCCCGCCGGTGTCCCAGTCGCCGTCCTCGACCGACCCGTCGAAGGCCGGGTTCGACGTCTCGTCACCGCCGAGGAACGCCACCTCCAGCCAGAGGTGCTCGGTCCAGCGCATGTGCGCCACGAGGCCGGCCATCGTCATCGCCGGCGAGGTCTCGATGACCGGGCGGTGCGCGTCCTCCTCGCCCAGCCCCTCGCACTTCCAGCGCAGGATCTTCCGCTGCAGGTCCAACCAGCCGGTCAGCGCGGTGCGTTCGTCCGCCAGGAGAGGGGGGCGTTCCAGTTCCGATGCCATGGCGGTGCAGGCTACCGACCAACCCCGCCGCCCGCACCGGATTTACGCGCCGGCGCCCGGCGGGGCGGTTCAGCCGGTGTGCAGGAGGCGGAAGCGCCCGGGCGCCGCCGGATCCCGGTCGACCACCTGCACCGGCGGCCACGCCCACTGCCACACGCTGCCGCCCGGCGCACGGGAGAAGGAGATCCTCCCGCGGGTGCCCTCCACGGCCACCCGCGGCCAGGCCCCGGCGACAGAGGCCCGGTCGGTTCCGTGCGAGCGCAGCACCTCCGCGAGGACGGCGACCGTGTCGTAGCCCTCGAAGGCGACGAACGACGGCTCCTCGCCCAGCCGTTCGCGCAGCTGCGCCTCGACGCGGGCGCCGAGCGGGCCGAGCTGCTCGGGCAGATAGCGCAGGAACGGGACGCCCGCGCCGTCCTCGCCCAGCAGCTCCGCCCACCCGGCGAACTCCGGCTGCCCGGCCGGAGCGCCGATCAGGACCCCGGCCAGGCGCGCGTCGCCGCGCACGGAGCGGACGATCGGTACCGCCGGTTCCGGCTGGCCGACCAGCAGGAGCAGCGCCGTCGCGCCCTGCCGGGCGAGTTCGTCGTTCAGGGCGGCGGGGGAGAGCGCGCCCGCGTCGAGTTCGGTGACGCTGCCGCCGTGCGCGGCCAGGTACTTGCGCAGGATGCCGGTCCCGGCCGCCCAGTAGACGCTCGGCTGCGTCACCACGGCGATCCGGCGGTGGCCCGCACCGAGCAGGAAGTCCGCGAAGACGCGCCAGCTGTGCGACTGCGCCGGGCACAGCCGCGCCACCCACGGCGTCGGCTCCTCGGTCAGCGCGTCCAGCACCGCCGAGGTGCACAGGTACGGCAGTCCGGCGGCGTCGGCCGAGGCGGCGACCGTACGGGCGACGACGCTGTGGTACTCCCCGGCCAGCGCGACGACCCCCTCCCCGGCCAGCTCCTGCACGGCCTGGGCGGCGCGCTGCGGATCGGCCGCGGTGTCCCGCACCAGCAGTTCCAGCGGCCGCCCGCCGATCCCGCCGGCGTCGTTGACCTCGCGAACGCCCAGTTCGAGCCCGGCGAGCAGGTGCCGGCCCGCCTCCACCCAGCCGGGCCGGGTCAGCGGCACGAGGGCGCCGATCCGCACCGAAGGCCCGTCAAACGGATGGGCTCCGGCCTGCGTTGGTGAGGTGCTCATGCGTCGGCGTCTCCCCGGTGACGGCTCCGGTCGCAGGCCCGCCCCGGCGCGCGCCTGCGCGATCATGCGGGGCCATTGGAACCGCCGACACCGCCGCCGGGCAAGCGGATTTCCGTCCGTACGGCCGTGAGGAGTGGGGGGGGGGGGGCGGGCGGGCGGCCCCGCACAAGAGAAATGGTTACAGAGGATTAAAAAAAAAAAAAAAAAAAAAAAATATTTTAGGG
>NZ_JBEXJK010000684.1:0-2415 GCF_040609095.1 Kitasatospora sp. NPDC004799 | reverse complement strand
GCCGCCCGTACTCGGCGAGGAAGGCGGCCCGGTCGGCCGGGTCGGTGAGCCGGCCGAGGACCGGGCGCAGCGCGGAGCCCTTGACCCACTCCAGGTCGGCCGGCCCGAGGTGCTGCGGCGGGACGTGCGCGGGCGGTGCCTGCGGGTGCGGGGGCGGCTGCGGCGGCTGGGCCGGCCCGGCCGGCGGACGGGTCGGCGGGGCGGTCGGCCGGCGGCCCCGCTTGCGCTCGATCAGCTCCAGCGCGTTGGCCGGCAGCCAGTCCCCGGCCTCGCCGGAGGCGTCGTCCCGGGAGAAGAGGTGCGGGGCCAGCTCGGTCTGGATCTGCGCCGGGGTGGGCCGGCGCTCGGGGGCCTGCTGCATGCAGGCGCGGACCAGGTCCATCAGCTCGGGCGGCATGCCGGTCAGGTCCGGCTCCTCGCGCAGCAGCTGGAACACCGTCTCGACCGGGTTGGTGCCCCGGTAGGGCGGGTGCCCGGTGGCGCAGAAGACCATCAGCGAGCCGAGCGAGAAGACGTCGCTGGCGCCCCGGACGGTACGGCTGTCCCGGGCCTGCTCGGGGGACATGTAGGCGGGGGTGCCGACCGCGACGTTGGTCATGGTGAGCCGGGTGCTGGACACCCCGGCCGCGATGCCGAAGTCGATCACCTTCGGGCCGTCCTCGACCACCAGGACGTTGGAGGGCTTGAGGTCGCGGTGGATCAGCCCGGCCGCGTGGATGGACTGGAGGGCCTCCGCGATGCCGGCGACCAGCCAGCGGGTGGCCTCCACCGGCAGCGGGCCGCACTCCTCGACCAGGTCCTCCAGCGAGGGGGCCGGGATGTACGCGGTGGCCAGCCAGGGCACCCGGGCGTCCGCGTCCGCGTCCACCACGGCCGCCGTGTAGAAGCCGCCGACCGTCTTGGCCGCCGCGATCTCCCGGGCGAAGCGGACCCGGAACAGCTCGTCCTCGGCCAGCTCACCCCTCACGGTCTTGATGGCCACCCGCCGCCCCGACGCGGAACGCGCCAGGTAGACCAGCCCCATCCCACCCGCGCCGAGCCGCCCCAGCACCTCGAAGGGCCCGATCCGCCTCGGATCGTGCGCCGTCAGCTGGTCCACTCCGCTGCCACCTCCCCGTTGTCCGCACCCGCCGCGTGGTGCCGGACCCGATTCTCCAATGCCGCCCCACGCATATCCAACCTCCCCCATCCGCCGGAACCCGCCCTCCGGCCCCGTCCGGCACCTCCGACACGCCTCTGACCAGCGAGGACGGAACGGCCGGATCCTGACGCCCGCTCCGGCGGCGGCTTGCGCGCGGGGCCGCGGACCGTCCGGGTCCGAGGCCGCCGAACCCTTCCGACGCCGTCACGCTCTGTCACCCGATCACCCCTCAGCGGACTGGCCGTCACGCTGTGAGATCAAAGGCACACGGGGGGGCTTCAACAGGGGCTTCGGCGCCCGGTGAATATCCGTCCGAAGTGGTTCATGCCGCTATACCGACCCCCGTGCGGAGTAATAGTCGCATCACCGAATCGCGCCAAGATCGTGCCACGGTAAGCTGACGGCATGACAGGACAAGTTCGCACCGTCGACGGTCGCGTCGCCGGGCGACGCGGACAGGAGACGCGGCAGAAGCTGCTCGATTGCCTCCGCGAGATGCTCAGCACGTCGCCCTATCGGGACGTCAAGGTCATCGACGTCGCCCGTATGGCGGGTACCTCCCCCGCGACCTTCTACCAGTACTTCCCGGATGTCGAGGGCGCTGTCCTCGAAATCGCCGAGGAAATGGCCAAGGACGCCGACCAGCTCAAAGAGCTCGTGGCCGGAAAGTCCTGGGCAGGGAAGTCCGGACCGACCACTTCGGAAGAACTGGTCGACGGATTCCTCGCCTTCTGGCGCAAGAACGACGCCATTCTCCGAGTGGTCACGCTCGGTGCCGCCGAAGGGGACAAGCGGTTCTTCAAGATCCGCATGACGGTCCTCAACGCGGTCGCCAAGCCACTCGCGGAGGCCGTCAAGGAACTCCAGGCGAAGGGTCAGGCCGACAAGTCGCTCGACCCGAACGCCGTGGCCGGGGCCCTGGTCTCGCTGCTCGCCTCGGCGGCCGAGCACCAGAAGGCCTTCACCTCCTGGGGCGTCAAGGTCAAGGACCTCAAGCCCAACCTCGCTCCCCTGGTGTACCTGGGCGTCACCGGCAAGAAGGCGCCCAAGTAGGACCGTCCTCCGACCCACCCATCCGCTCCGCGCGCAGCCCCGGCCTCCTGTCCGGGGACCGACGGACGGCGGCCGTGTCCTCGGGGGAGGTCCGCCGACGTACCGCTCGCGCGCCAGACATGCCGGTGGGGGGGGCGCCCCCCACGGGGGGGCGCCCCCCCCCCCGGTGAGCGAGGGGCGCGGCCCCCCCCCCCCCGCGCCGCGCCCCCCGCGGGCCGGGG
>NZ_JBEXJK010000683.1:0-2439 GCF_040609095.1 Kitasatospora sp. NPDC004799 | reverse complement strand
GGTGGGCCCGGCGTCGTAGGCGTCGGCCAGCAGCGCGGCGGCGGCGATCAGCTCCCGGATGCCCGGGGTGGCGAGCACCGCCCGGCGCACCGGCAGGTCCTGCGCGGTCAGCTGGCGCAGGGCCGGGTCGACGTGCGGGTCGCGGAAGTGCCTGCGCAGGTCGAGGGTCAGGTGCGCCTCGGGCGGGGCGCCGTGCAAGTAGCCGAAGCTGACGACCTGGATGTCGGTCACGGACATGGTGAGTGCCCCTACTCGCCGGTGTCGCCGGTGTCGGGCAGGGTGTAGAAGCCGGTCACCTCGACCGGGACACCGTGGTGGGTGCCGTAGGCGGTCAGCCAGCGGGTGGTGCCGTTCTCACCGTTGTCGGTGGTGGCGGGGTCCAGGTCCAGGGCCTCGCGCCACTGCTCGAACGTGTCGAGGCCGCGGTGCAGCGAGAGCTGCACGCCCCATGCACCCCACGGGATACCGGTGTTGGGCTGGAGGAACTGGTGCAGCGCCGGCTTGGGGGTGGGCAGGTCGGCGTGGGCGCTGAGGATGGTCAGCAGGGCGCTGGCCGCGTTGATCTGGTCGGTGACGGCCGGGCCGGTCTGGGTGGTGTCGGTCTGCATGGCGGGTCCTTCCGGGTCAGGCGGCGATCGAGGTGTAGCCAGCGGCGATCAGCTCGGCGGCCTCGGTGCGGCGCCCGGAGGCGGTGGCGAGGGAGACGTGGAGGGCCTCGGCGATGGACTGGAGGGGGACGGCGTCGGGGTTTCCGCCGGCGGCGAGGATCATCCGGGCGACGCGGCGGGTGGCGCGGGCGGCGGGGGTCAGCTTCGCCGCGTCCTCCGCTTCAACCGCGCGCAGCTCCTTTTCAGCGGCACGCTCGCGGGCTTCAGCGGCCCGCAGCCGGGCCGTGCGCTCGGCCTCCTCGTGCTCGGCCTGGGTACGCCGGGCGGCGGCCGTGTCGCGGTCGGCTTCAGCCTTGCGCTTGGCCGCTTCAGCGGCGGCCTCCTCCGTTTCAGCGGCGCGCTTGGCCGTTTCAGCCGCGCGCAGTCGGGCCGACTGGGCGGCCTCTTCGGCCTCGGTCTTGGCCTGCTCGTTGTCGGCCGCGGTGCGTTCGGTCGCCGAGGTCCGGGCGCGCATTTCAGCGGCGTCGCGCTCCTTTTCAGCGGCGGCCTGGTCGGTTTCAGCGGCACGCAGACGGGCGTCGGCGGCTGCCTGCTCGGCTGCGGCGGCGGCCAGTTCCTCCTCCGCGTGGTCGATCCGCTCGGCAGCGTCGGCTTCCCGGCCGGCGGCCAGGGTGCGGGCGTGGGCGTGGGCCTTAGCGGTGGCGGTCTCGGCGCCGACCTCGTACCCGGCGGCCTCGATCCGGCCGGCCGTGCGGAGCTTGGAGATCTCCAGCTCTGCGGCGCGGGCCGTGGCGCGGGCGGCGACTTCGGCGTCGAAGGCCTCCGCGCGTTCGGCTCGCAGCCGGGCCTGCTCGTCGGCCTGCGCGGGCAGGGCCAGGGCCTCGTCCACGGACAGGCCGAAGCGCTCCATGGTGAGCGGAAGGCGCTGGTCGGAGGGGGCCTTGCGCCAGTCGCCGCCGTGGTCGCGCTCCAGCATCACCCGGTAGACGAGCCGCTCGCGTTCCAGCTCGACCGCCCGGTCGTAGGAGGCGATGCCGTTCAGCCGCATCCGCCGGTACATCCGGAAGGACGGCCAGGGGGCGAGGAGCCAGCGGTGCAGCGGCACGCCGTCGCGGCCGTGGCCGGCCTCGATCCGGGTGATCCGGATGACCAGGCGCCGCCCGGCCTCCACGACCGCGACGAACATGACCGGGATCACGGCGTGCATCGCGGTGCCGGTCGGGTTCTTCAGCAGCGGCCCGGCGGAGGCGGCGTTGAAGTAGATCGTGGCGGCGGTGAAACTGTGGGCCAGCAGCCGCAGCCACGGGGCGGGGGCGCCCTTGCGGATCAGGTGCAGGTCCATGGCCAGCAGGGCCACGATCCCGGCGTCCACACCGATCGGGAACGCGTAGCTGAAGTCCCCGAAGCTGTGCCTGAAACCGAGGTCGCGCAGGGCGTTGTAGGAGCCGGAGAAGCCGATCCCGGCGAGGGCCGCACCGCCGACGGCGGCGAGGACCGCCACGCCCAGCATCAACTTGTCCGACGCCCCCGCCCGCGTGGTTGAAGCGGCGGGCCGCGTGACCGAAGCGGCGGTGGACGGGGCTGAAACGCCCGTGGGAGCGGCCATCGTCGTCACGCGGCACCCCCGGTGTTCACCTGGGCACGGAGGCGGGCCGCCCGTCGCAGCAGGCTGTTGCGCTCGCTCTCGTTCAGACCGCCGAAGATGCCGTGCGGCTCGCGCCGCTCCAGCGCGTTGGCCAGGCACATCGTGCGGACCGGGCACCCGGCGCAGATCATCTTGGCGCGGCGCTCGGCCCACTCGGCGGCCGCGCGAGCGACGTCGATGTCCTCG
>NZ_JBEXJK010000682.1:0-2493 GCF_040609095.1 Kitasatospora sp. NPDC004799 | reverse complement strand
AGATGCGTCAATTTCGACGCTGCGCCGCGTTCGAGCCTTGAGTCCGGGGCTACGCTGCAAGCACCCTCAGACCCCCGCTGCTCATCCGCTCGCTCTCCCGCAGCAGCGAGTCCTCCAGCGCGTCCGCGAGCGCGGCCAGGCCCGGCAGCCGGTGGGAGCCCTCCCGGAAGGCGCCGAGCAGCACCGAGACCGCCCCCACCGCGTGCAGCCCCTTGCCCCGCACGTCGGCGATCAGCCCGCGCACGCCGTACGGGGTGGACTGCAGCGCGTACGCGTCCCCGCCGATCAGCGCCTCGTCCTGGGCCGCCCGGTAGCAGGCCGCGACCGACAGCCGCCCGACCCGCGGGGGCGGCTGCGGCAGCACCGCCCGCTGCGCCGCCTCGGCCACCGACCGCACCCGCGCCAGCCGCCGCCCGTGCCGGGCCACCACCCGGTTCACCGCGACGCCGAGCAGCGCGGCGAACACCGTGTTGCCCAGCTCCAGGTAGCCGGCCCGGGTCCCGATCGAACCGTCCCGGGTGGACAGCACCAGGATGCCGAGCACGTTGGCCACGCCCACCGCGACGGTGTCCCGCAGCACCAGCAGGGCCCCCGCCAGCACGGCGGCGGCCGCCAGCATCGGATCGCCCCAGTAGTCGGTCGGATCCAGCGCGTTCCACACCAGCCCGCCGGCGGTCAGCGACCACGGCGCGACCCGCACGTACGGCGGCCACTGCACGGACCTCGGAGCCATCGGCGACCTGGCTTCCGTCTCGCCATCATCCGGAAGGACTTCCTCCGATCGTAGCCACCACCCGCAGCGGCCCGCATGACGGCGCCCGGCCCGCCCCCCGAGACGGCGACGCTTCCGACTGGACCGTCCGGCCCACTTCGCGGCCGGCCGGTGAAGGCGACAGCGGGCGCCTGGCGCGACCGCGGCCCGGCCCCAGTCCGCCCGGGTCCGGTGGACCTCCGGTATCCGAGTTTTCCAGAAGGGTCCCGCACCCCAACCACCCCTGACCACAAGGGGGTTGGGCCTTCGCGGAAGTGAAGTCCCAAGCCCCCCGGCCCGCCGGACAGCGGGGGATGTGCCCAAAGGAAGCCCGGTCTTGCAGATCTGACGGATGCTCTGCATAGTTGCTTCACATCCGGCCGAACGCGCCCCACGGGACCGGCCTGCCGCGCTTTATGTCATGTACATGAATTTTCCGCCTCTGCGGGGCCTGCCGCTCCGACCTACGGCAGGCCCTCGTCCCGCCGCCGCCCCGGCCGTCACCTGCGCCCGGGGCGGCGAGCCGCCTCCTTCCGGGACCAGTGGGTCCTTCCAGAAGACAAGGGGAAAGATCATGCGTAGCACCACCAAGACCGTGCGCCGCGCCCTGGCCGTCCTGGCCGTCGCGGTGTCAGCAGTGACCGCGGCACCGGCCGTCGGCCAGGCGGCGGCCGTGGAGGGCCCCGGCATCGCCGGCCCGTCCCCGGTGCCCGGGACGATCGCCGGCCTCGCCGTCGACGGCAGCCGCATCGGCGTCCTGACCACCGACGGCCGGGTGTTCGTCAAGGACGGCACCGTCGACTCCCGCGGCTGGGTCCAGCAGTACGAAGGCGCGACCGCGCTGGCCCTGTCCGGCAACCGCATCGGCGTCATCGCCAGGGACGGCCGCGCCTACGTCAAGGAGGGCAGCCTGTTCGCCGGATGGGTCGACGAGGGCGGCAACGCGCTCTCGATCGTCCTGGACGGCAACCGCATCGGCGTCGTCACCAGCGACCACCACGCCTACGTCAAGGAGGGCAGCCTCTCCGCCGGATACGTCGACGTGGCCGTGAACGGCAACGCCACCTCCCTGGCCCTGTCCGGCACCCGCATCGGCGTCCTCACCAGCGAGCACCACGCCTGGGTCAAGGAGGGCGCCGTCGCCGACTTCTCGCACTGGGTCGACATGGGCAGCGACGCCAACGCCACCGCCCTGGTCCTGAACGGCCAGCGCATCGGCGTCATCGCGACCGACGGGCACGCCTGGGTCAAGGAGGGCCCCGTCGGCGACCTCTCCGGGTGGGTCGACGTGGCGGGGAACGGCAACGCCCTCGCGCTGGTCCTGAACGGCCAGCGCATCGGGGTCATCACCAGTGACCACCACGCCGCGGTCAAGGAGGGCGCCGTCGCCAACTTCACCAACTGGTTCGACGTCGCGGGGAACGGCAACGCCGCCGCCCTGGTCCTGAACGGCAACCGCATCGGCGTCCTCACCACCGACCACCACGCCCCGGTCAAGGAGGGCGCCGTCGCCGACGTCACCCACTGGGTCGACATGGGCGCCGAGGGCTGACGCCGCGACGCCGGCGCCGGTGCCTGCCCCGACCGGGCCGACCGGGGCAGGCACCGCCGTCGCCCCTCGCGGTCGACGGTGCCGAGCCCCCGGAAGCCGGCTGAGAGAGTGTTGGGTAATCGGGTGACTACTGGTGCTTGAGGTCGTCGGCGAGGCGGCGGGCTGCTTCGGTCTCGATGGGGCCGCGTGG
>NZ_JBEXJK010000681.1:0-2497 GCF_040609095.1 Kitasatospora sp. NPDC004799 | reverse complement strand
GCCAGGCCCCGGCGGCCCCCTGCGCGTGCCAGGGCGGCGGGCCCTCGGGGGCCGTGCCGTCCGGGACCGTACCGGTGGGCGTCGGGGTCCGGCCGTCCTGTGCCTCCACCAACGACCGTCCGCTGGTGTACGCGATCGGCCAGGTCGGCGTGGACTTCCGGACCGAGGCCCGCCGGGACAGCTTCCGCCAGCTGATGGACCCGGTCGAGCGGGAGGTCGAGGGCCAGCCGGGCGTGACGAGGGAACTGCCCGCCAACCCCTACGACGCCGAGCAGCTGCACGCGTACCTGACCGCCAACCCGTGGGCCTCCGACAAGGTCACCTGGACGCTGAACCTGGAGAGCACACCCGTCTACGCGATGGAGGCCGAACCCGCGGTCGGCATGGACTGGAGCAGCAACCCCCTGGTGCAGCTCGGGACGAAGGCGGAGGTGGAGGCGCTCATCAACGACCACAGCAGGCTCGCGGACGCCCTGCTGTCACTCGCCGCGCCCGCTCCCCCGGTGTCCACGGTCTACCGGTCCTTCCGCGACGCGTACCTCGGCCAGCACAAGTACACCCAGGACGAGGACGGCTACATCTCCCGGATCTCGATCCCCGGCCGGCTGACCGACCGGACCGTCCGGCTGTTCTCCGGCCAGGTCGTGCCGGTCGTCGAGGTCAAGAGCCGCGGCGTCTACATCTGGTACCAGAAGCAGCTGGTGGACGCCGTGGTGAAGGCCGTCACGGACCAGGCGCAACGCGATGCGCTGAGGGTCGACGAGACCTACATCCGCAAGACCATGGACGCGTTCCTCGACAAGGTCTACTACCAGTTCCGCAACCTCGGGCAGACCTCCGCCGACCGGGCCCTGAACTCCGCCGGGACGAACGCGTTCTCGGTCGCCGGCCCGATCAGCAAGGCCATGCTGCTGGGCCAGAGCGTCCCCACCACCACCACGGCGACGGAGGCCGACAAGCCGATCTCCCTGTACTGCATCGACACCGTCTCCGTCGCGAAGAGCCCGTACTGCCGCATGGGATCGGACTGCCAGGACGTGAAGGTGAGCTTCTTCGACCCCGAGAACGAGCGGCGCGCACGGGTCTCCATGCTGTTCACGGTGGACGTCAGCGACGAGTTCCCGGTCACCCTGGCGCCGGCCCACCAGTTCCTGGAGTACTGACCGCCCGGCACCGTCGGTGTCCACGCCGACGGCACGCCGCCCCCACGCCACCCGTCAGGAGGAGGCGGATCATGAAAACCCCCGCAGCGCTCCCCAGGCCCACGCCGAGGCTGCCGGTCCTCGCCCAACCGGTCCGCCGGGACGGCAGGGACGAGACCGGCTCCCTGTCCGGCGGGCCGGGCGTCGTCCCGGCCAAGTCGGCCTGCGCCGGCCTCACCGGCCCCGCCCGGAGCATGTGCTACGCCGCCCTCTGACGGCCCGCCCCTCGCGGGCCCGGCGCAGGACGGAGTGCCACCAGCACAACGAGAAAGGGATGAGCAGAGATGACCAACGAAGAATTCCGTGAGGAGCGCCGGACGTGGACCCCCACGCCGCAGCTCCCGAAGCTGGCGGAGCCGGTGGACCGCACCCGCCGCACCGGTGGCGCCCTGGGCGACACCCCCGGCGTCGAGGCCGACTTCGACTGGGGCAAGCTCGCAGGCACCATCGCGAACGTGGCCTCCAGCCTCTTCTGACGAGGTGTCCCGCGTCGGCGACGGGCCCTGAGCGGTCCGTCGTCGGCCACCCCGCCCGGTGACGCCGCCCCGCGCGGCCGGCCACCGAGCACCGAACAGGAGAGACAGCACCATGTACGAGCAGCCGCCGCCCCAGGTGCCGCCGATCGACCGCAAGGTCGGCTACGAGGCGTACCTGAAGGTGTACAAGGAGACCGTCGACGTCGGCGACGAACGGAACGCGGCCGTGTCGCCCGCCAGGACGATGGTCGGATTCACCGGCGGCCCGCGGCCGACCGCCGCCCTGGGCCTCGCGATGAAGCAGAACGCGGCTCCCGCCGATCGGACGACCATCCTGATCATGGACGGCCCCGGGGGCCTCTTCGGCCCCAGCTTCGCGGACCCGGCCCCCTGGGCCTGCGGCGGTGCGCCGACCCCCGGCTGCCTGCCGCCCCCACCACCCGCCATCGGAGGCCTCTACTGACCCGTACCGACCGTCCCCGCACACACGAAGGGAAGAGCGACCATGACCATGGAGAACGTCCGCGAGGAACACCGGGCGTGGTCCCCCACCCCGCAGCTCCCGAGGCTCGCTCCGCCGGTCGACCGCACCGGCCGCGCCGGCGGCGCCCTGGGCCAGGGGCCGGGCGTGGAGGCGGACAGCTTCTGGGACGACGCCTGGAGCGTCGTCAAGACGGTGGGCCCGATCGTCGGCGCCGCGCTGCTCTGACGGGATCCACCCACGGACACCTCGTCCGTACCCGGGCCGGGGGGGGGGGGGGGGACCCAGCACGACCCGCCCGCACCGCGCCCCCCGCGCGGTGGGGCCCAGCGCCCGGA
>NZ_JBEXJK010000680.1:0-2533 GCF_040609095.1 Kitasatospora sp. NPDC004799 | reverse complement strand
GGGGGGGCCCCGCTCGCTGTCCCGGGGGGGGGTACGGGGTCGGGCCCTACCGGCGCCGGGGGCCGCTGGTTGGGGGGGGGGGGTGGGGGGGCGCCCCCCGGCCGGGGCTGGGGGCCGGGCGCACCACCGGTTGAGGGTGCTCAGTCCTCCGGCGGCGGGCCCGGGGCTTCGGCCGGGAGGCGGAGGGCCAGGAGGGCGCCGGCGGCGACCAGGGCCGCCGTGAGCAGGAGGGCCAGGCGGTAGGGGCCGGCGCCCGTGGCGTCGCCGAAGGCGCCGATGAGGGCGGCGGTGGCCGCGATGCCGAGGGCGCCGCCGAGGGTGCGCAGGATGGTGAACAGGCCCATCGCGCGGCCCATGGCGGGGCCGGGGACGTCGGCGAAGCCGGCGATCTGGACGGTGAGGACGGCGGTGCCCAGGATCAGGCCGACGCCGAACATCAACGCCCTTACCACCCACGGGTTCTCCGCGAAGCCCAGGGCGGCCAGCACGGCCGCCGCCAGCAGCAGCCCGGGCAGGGCGAGGCGGCGGGGGCCGAGGCGGGGCAGCAGGCGGTCCACCACCTGGGAGGCGGCCATCAGGCCGATCGCCTCCGGGAAGACGCTCAGCCCGGCGTCCAGGGCGCTGGCACCGCGCGCCGCCTGGTAGAGCAGCGGCAGCACGAACAGCGCGCCCATCAGCCCGGCCGAGGTCAGCAGGGCGAGCCAGCTCGCCGGGCCGAAGGTACGGTCGGCGAGCAGCCGCAGATCCACCAGCGGTTCGGCGGACCGGAGTTGGTGCCGTACGGCGGCGCCCAGCAGGGCCAGGCCGAGCAGGCCGCCGAGGGCCACGCCCGGGGAGGTCCAACCGTGCGCCGGGCCGAAGCCGAGGGCGTAGGTGAGCAGGCCGAGGCCGGGGGTGGCGAGCAGGAAGCCGGTGGTGTCGAAGCGGCCGGCCGGGGGCTCCGCCTCGCTCCGCAGGCCGATCAGGCCGATCACCACGACCGCCACCCCGACCGGCACGTTGACCAGGAACAGCCAGTGCCAGGAGAGGTGTTCGGTGAGGAAGCCGCCGAGCGGCGGCCCGAGGGCGGGCATCAGCGCGGTCGGGACGATCAGGAAGCGGCCCAGGCCGGCCCGCTCGTGCGGGGCGAAGGCCCGGAACAGCAGGGTCATCCCGACCGGCGTGAGCAGCCCGCCGGCCACCCCCTGGACGGCCCGGGCGGCGGACAGCGCGCCCAGGCCGGGTGCCGCCGCGCAGAGCGCGGAGGCGAGGGTGAAGACGGCGAGCGAGCCGAGGAAGACCCGCTTGACGCCGTACCGGTCGCCCAGCCAGCCGGCCACCGGCAGGCCGAGCGCGAGGCCGACCAGGAAAGCCGTCTCCACGGCGTTGGCCGCCGAGACGGGCCGGCCGAAGTCCTCGGCGATGCTGAACAGCGCCGGGTTGACGATGGTCGAGTCCAGGCCGTTCATGCACATCGCGGCCGTGTAGACGACCACCACCGCGGCGCGCCCCGCGAGCAGGGGGCGCGCCGGGGCCTCGACCGCCGGAGGGGTCACAGGGTGCTCCAGTGCGCGCTGATCCACTCCAGGGCGGCCGCTCGCTCGCACGGGCCGTGCGCGACGTCCCAGCCGGCCGGGACGGCGGCGAAGGCGGGCCACAGGGAGTGCTGTCCCTCGGCGTTGACGAGCGCGAGGAACTCGCCGTCGGCGTCGAAGGGGTTGGCGGGGGCGTCGCTCATCGGTGGTTCTCTCCATCGTCGGTCCGCGCCGGGAGGCCGGCGAGGTGGTCGGCGATCACGCTCGCGATGTGCGCGATCGGGGCGGGCAGGGTCATGTCCTTGTGGGAGCAGGCCACATCGGTGTTGGCGATCCGGCCGGACACGTACGGCTCCCAGAGCTCGGGCACCAGGGTGTCGTCGATGGTGTCGACGGTGGCGCGGAAGAACAGCACGTCGCCCGCGAAGCGCCGGTGGTCGTAGCCGCGCACCAGGTGGTTGGTGTTGAGGTAGATCTCGTTCAGCGCGGCCACGGTGGCCTCGTCGAGCCCGGCGAGCGGGCTGCCCTCCCGGCGCAACAGCGCGGTGACGGCGCCGAGTTCGAGCGGGCTGCCGTCCAGGTCCTCCGGCCCGAAGCCGCCCATGGTGAGCAGCGCCTCCAGCGCCTCGGCCTGGTCGGGGACGGGCAGCTCGCGGAACCCCTCGGCGGGATAGGCGTCCAGGATCGCGAGCAACTCGACCTCCTGGCCCAGCTCCTGGAGCCGGACGGCCACCGCGTGCGCGATGATCCCGCCGGTGGACCAGCCGAGCAGCCGGTACGGGCCCTCGGGCTGGACCTCGCGCAGCCGGTCGGCGTAGTGCGCGGCCAGCTCCTCCAGCGTGGCGGGCAGCGGGAGTTCGGCGGTGGCGGCGCCGACGCCCTGGGCCTGGAGGCCGTAGATCGGCAGCTCGCCGGGCAGGTTGCGGATCAGGCCGGTGTAGCACCAGCTGAGGCCGCCAGCCGGGTGGACGGCGAACAGCGGGCGCTGCCGGCCGGGGGCGACCGGCCGCAGCGGGAGC
>NZ_JBEXJK010000679.1:0-2534 GCF_040609095.1 Kitasatospora sp. NPDC004799 | reverse complement strand
CCCCGCCCGGCGCCGTCCCGCCGTCGGCCGCCCCGCCCGCGCCGCCGCACCCGCTGCCCGCCGGCGGCTGGGCGTCCGTCACCCCCGCCGCCCAGTCCGGCTTCCAGCCCGCCCACCCGTACGCCCCCGCCCCGGGCGCGGACCCGGGTCATGGCCCGGCCGCCGCCCCCTTCCCCGGCTACCTCCCCGGTCCCGCCCCCACCAACGGCTTCGCCGTCGGCTCCCTGGTCACCGGCCTGCTCCTGGTCGCCCCGGTGGCCCTGGTGTTCGGCATCCTCGCGCTGGTCCAGATCAACCGCCGCAAGGAGCGCGGCTCCGGCATGGCGGTGACCGGCCTGGTGCTCGGCACCATCGGCACGGTGCTGCTGGCCCTCGCGCTCGGCGCGACCGACTTCAGCTCGGCGCGGGCCGGCCGCTTCGGCCAGGCCCCGAAGGCCCCGGCCGGCTCGGTGCACTGGTCCGAGCTCAAGTCCGGTGAGTGCTACGACTCCCCCGAGGGCGGCTCGACGACGGACGGGAGCGGCGACGAGACGGTGTACTGGGTGCACCGGGTGGCCTGCGCCCAGTCGCACGACGGCGAGGTCGCGGGCACCGTCGACCTCCCGGCCGGCGAGGGCCCCTACCCGGGCGAGAGCGAGGTCCGCGCGTCGGCCGGCCGGCTCTGCCGCATGGTGCTGGGCGCCTACGCGCTCGACCAGTGGGCCGTCCCGGAGGGCATGAGCGACGTCTACCTCTACCCGACCGCGAAGAACTGGGCGGCCGGCGCACGGTCCGTCACCTGCGCCTACGAGGACCCCGACAACCGGCACCAGGGCACGGTCCGCACCGACCGAGCCCGCCTGACCGCGCCCCAGCTGGCCTATCTGGAGGCCGCCCGGAGCTTCAACAACGACTACCTGGACCGGCCCGAGCGGGACGTCGCCGAGGCCGAGGCCGACTACCGCGCCTGGGCCCGGCGGGTGGCCTCCGCCTCCCGGGCCGAGGCGGCGGTGCTGGGCCGGACGGCGGTGCCCTGGCCGGCCGCCGTCCAGCCGCAGATCGCCAAGCTGGCCGAGGCGAAGTCGCAGGCGGCCGTCCTCTGGGACGCCGCGGCCTCCGGTTCCGACCTGGCGGGCGACCTCCGCCGGGCCGGGGCGGCGGAGGCCAAGGCGACGCCGACGATCCTGGAGATCCGCCGCGGGCTGGGCCTGTCCACCGGCGAGCAGGCGCCCGACCTGAGGGTCTGAGCGCCCGCGCGCCGGGTTACCGGCCGTTGACCGGGCCTGTACGTGCTGGTAACCCGCCGGTCGTACGGTCATGTACACGTCCCCGGCCCGACCCCCACGCGAGCCGGGGACCGGCCGGGCCCGCCCGGAGCGGGACGGCCCGGAGCGGGACGGCCCGCCGGAGCCCCCGGTACGCTCCCGCCATGGGCACCTACCGGGTGATGCGGCAGGACGACAACGGCAACCGCTTCCTGGTCGCCAAGGGCCTCGACCGGGCCGAGGCCGGGCGGCTGGCCGCCGGGTTCGAGGCCCGCGGCCACAAGCAGATGTACTGGGTCGAGGCGGACGGGGAGGCCGGGCCGGAAGCGGCGGACGGGACGGTCCGGAACGCCTGAGCCGCACGGTGGCAGGCCGTAGGGTCGGGGCCATGGACGCGACCCACCCCAGCCACCCCACGCCCGCAGCCCCGGACCGGCCCGACGGCCCGGGCAACCCGGGCGGCCCGGACACCCCCGCCGCTCCCCGGATCGTGGTCGGCGGCGCCCTGGTCCACCGCGGCCGGGTGCTCGCCGCCCGGCGCAGCGCCCCCGCGTCGGTGGCCGGCCGGTGGGAGTTCCCCGGCGGGAAGGCCGAGCCGGGGGAGACCGAGGCGCAGGCGCTGGAGCGCGAGCTGCTGGAGGAGCTCGGCGTCCGGGCGCGCGCGCTGACCCGGCTGCCGGGCGCGTGGGCCGTGCGCCCCGGCTTGGAGCTGCGCTTCTGGGCGGCGGAATTGCTGTCCGGCGAGCCGCGCCCGCTGGAGGACCACGACGCACTGCGCTGGCTGGGCCCGGACGAACTGGACGCCGTGGACTGGATCGACCACGACCGTGAGGTGCTGCCGCACGTCGCCCGGCTGCTCACGGACACCCGCACCAGCGCCTGAGCGGGCCCTGAGGAGCGGGCACCCGGGGGCCGCGCGCAGATCACGCGCACCCCACCGGCCGTCACCCGCGCGACCACCGCGAAGGCCCTGCCGCCGCCCGGCGACGCGCAGTCCGCCCGGGTAGGTCAATCGGACAAGACGACCCAGCGCCCGGGATAGCCTGGGTGCTGCTGGGTATGTCACTTTTCGGCACTATTCGTCACCATCGGTGAGCCGCCCCAGCCGGCGACGCCGATCCCGACCAGAGCCGGAGGCCCCGTCGGTGTCGAGTACCGGGAACGGCGCCGGGGGAGAGCGGCGGGCAGGCTCCACGGGGAGCGCCGCCGCCCGCGCCCGACTGCGCCGCGCCGCCCGTCCGGCCGCCTCCCAGCCGTCGGCCGGCCGCCGCCGCGGCGACACTGTCGAGG
>NZ_JBEXJK010000678.1:0-2538 GCF_040609095.1 Kitasatospora sp. NPDC004799 | reverse complement strand
GCGAGCAGCTGCTCCGGCGTGCGGTCGGCGACGGACGGGTGCGCGGCCGCCCAGGCCCGCAGCGCCTCGGCGGCCTCCCGGGCCACGGCGGCCACCCGCTCGGCCGGCCCGTCCAGCCGCAGCCGCAGGTGCGGGCCGAACCGCCAGTGCCGCTCGACGTGGGCGCGCAGCCCCTGCTGCGCCGCCCGCCGCGCCAGCGGCAGGACGGCCTCGCGCAGGGCGCGGGCCTTGACGGGCTGGTGGTAGTAGAGGATCACGTCGAGGGCCGGCCCGGGCTCGGCTCGGCCCGCCGGATCGTTCGTCGGCTCACTCATCGGGGGACTCCTCGGCGTCGCGGCGGCGGTGCGGGTGCGGGGCGGGCAGGGGCACGGGTAGGGCTGCGGGCCGGGCCGGGCGGTAGGTCTCCGCGACGAGCTCGACCGTCCGCGCCGGCGCCGCCTGCCCGCCGACGGCGGGCAGCGCCTCCTCCAGCAGGGCGCCGTGCGGGTGGCGGGCGAGCCACCGGTCCAGGTGCCGGAGGTGGAGCGGGTTGCCGAGGTCGACGGGCTGGGGCTTGGGGGCGCGGAGTTGGGCGAGGAAGGCGTCGACGGCCGGAGCGTCCTTGGCGGCCCGCGGCACGGGGTGGAGGAAGAGCTGCTCGGGCAGGCCGAGCCGGGCGCGCCAGCGGGCGACGGCGGCGACCGGGACGCCGTCGGGCCCGGGGTCGGCGGCGAGGTCGGCCCGCAGGGCACCGAGGACCCCGGCCGGGAGGTGCCAGCGGCGGCGGGCGAGCACGACGTGCCGGTGGCGCAGCCGGGGTGTGCGGGTGACGGTGCCGCCGGGCGCGGGCAGGGCCGTGCGGGGCAGCAGGGGCTGGAGGAGCACGACGCCGTTCGGGTGGTCGGCGAGCAGCGGCGCCAGCCGCTGCGGCAGCACGATCGGGGAGAGGAAGCCCAGGTAGAGGACGTCCAGGTACTCGCCGGTGGAGCGCAGCCGGAACCGGAGCTGGTCGCTGCCGAGGTCGTGCACCAGGTCGAGGTCGGCCTCGGCGAGGGCGGACCACCGGCGGTCGGGGCCGACCTCCTCGTCGAGCAGCAGCGGGTGCAGGTTGGCGTTGAAACCGCCCACCGGGCGGAGTTGGGCGGCCCGGGCGCCGTCGCCGAGCCCCGCGCGGATCTGCCGGGCGACCTCGGCGGCGGCCTGCGGCGCGGTGGCGTCGAGGAACCGGCTGGTGAAGCGGCCCCAGCCGCAGTAGACGTGGTTGACGCACAACAGGCCGTCGGACGGATCCCGTTGGACGAACCAGGAGTAGCTGAGCGGCCGGGCCGCCGTCCAGCCGGGCAGCCGGCCGGCCAGTGCGCGCACCCGGTCGGCGGGCAGCACGACCTCCCCGTCCAGCTCCGGCAGGTCGGTGAACTCGCTTCGCAGCGCGGCGAGTTCCTCGGGGACCGGGACCTCGGCCCAGGCGTCGCCGAGGTGGGCGCCGAACTCCCACGGGGTGGTGCAGACGCCGCCGGGGCCGTACCGGGCGACGAAGCGGTCCCGGGCGGCCAGCCGGGTGAGGTGGCCGTGGTCGAACAGCTCGGCCAGCGCGGTGAGTTCACCGAGCGCGGCCCGGTCGGCGGCGTCCAGCCGGGGCTGCGGCGGCGCGGGCGCGTGGACGTCCTCGCTGAGCACGTTGAGCGGTGCGGCGGCATCGGACAGGGGCCGGCCGGCCTCGGCGAGCACCTGGCGCCAGTCGGCCGCCAACCCGGCGAGCAGGCCCGGCCGGCGCTCGGCGGGGGCGGAGGCGTACGCCGCCGTGCCGTCGGCGAGCTGCCGTACGTGCCGGGCCAGTTCGGCGTCCTCGGGCCAGGTCCGGAGCCAGTCGGCGAGCCGCTCCAGCGGATCGGGGCTCTGCGGGTCGACCGGTTCGGTGGGCACCAGCAGCCCGGCGTCGAGGAGCTGCCCGACGAAGCGCCGTGCCGCCGGGTCCTCGCCGGGGCGCCCGAGGGCCTCGGCGAGCCGGGCGGCGAGCCGGTCCGGCGGGTCGGGGGTTTCGGCGAGGGCGGCGAGCAGCGCCAGCTCCGGCCGGGCGCCGAGCTCGACCTCGTCCTCGCGCGAGGCCAGGTAGCGGCCCCCGACGAAGACCGTCCGGGTGCGCTGGTAGTGGGCCCGGCCGGCCTCGACGCGGGCGGCGCTGGTCATCCGGTGCGGCAGGCTCCGGGCGCGCCGGGGGTCGTCGAGCAGGGCCTGCACCAGCGCGCCGACCAGGGCCCGGTTCACCCGGACCACCGCGTGCGGGGCCGTCCGCGACCCGTCCGGGCGCGGGTCGTCCGAGGCCCAGCCGACCGCGGTGAACCAGGACAGCGGGCTGGTCTTGCCGGTCGCCCGCAGCGCGTGGCGCAGGACCGCGGCCTCCTCCTTGCGGGCCCGGCCGCCCCGCCCGGCGCCCGGGTCCGAGGCGTTGACCACCGCGCGCAGCAGGTCGGCGCTGCCCAGCGCCACGGCGCGCCGGAACGCGGGCTCCCGGCACACCTCGGCCAGCGCGGCCCGCTCCGCCGCGAGGGCCGGCGGCAC
>NZ_JBEXJK010000677.1:0-2542 GCF_040609095.1 Kitasatospora sp. NPDC004799 | reverse complement strand
ACCGGTAGTCGTGGTGCCCGTCGGTGAGTTCGCGGCGGCAGGCGCGCAGCGTGGCCACCGTGCGCGGGTCGTCGGCGGCCGGGGTGCCGCGGACGGGCGGGAGCAGCAGCGCGAGGTCGGGCGCCGGATCGCCGGGGGAGCGCTGCCAGCGGCCCGAGGGGTGCAGGCCGCGCCGAGAGGTGTGGGCCAGGATCCGGTCGGCCAGCGCGCTCCAGTCCGCGGCGAGCCCGTCCGGCACCCCGGCCGGCCGGGCCGCCTCCGGGCGGGCCAGCGCGCGCAGTCCGGCGGCGCAGATCAGCCGGCTGTGCGTCCAGGCGCGGTCCTCCAACTCCCAGATCCCGGCGTCCGGTTCGCGCCACCGGTGGGCGATCGTGGTGGCGGCGGTGCGCGCCGCCGCCCGGGCCGACGGGTCCAGCCGGTCGTGCCGGGCGGCCGCCGCGTACAGCAGCAGCGCCTCGCCGAAGACGTCCAGCTGGAACTGCCGGGTGATCCGGTTGCCGACCCGGTCGTGACCGCCCGGGTAGCCGGGCAGGTCGACCGTCCGCTGGTCGGGCACCCGCCCGCCGGTCACGGTGTACGCCGGGGACAGCCGCGGGCCGTGCTCGTCGACCCGCGCGGTGGTGAAGCGCACCGCCTCGTCCAGGAGGTCGTACGGTCCGCAGGCGGCCACCGCCTGGCCGGCCAGGCACTGGTCGCGGATCCAGACGTAGCGGTAGTCGTAGTTGCGGCCGGCCTCGGCCCGCTCGGGCAGGCTGGTGGTCGCGGCCGCGACCATGCCGCCGCCGGCGGCGGAGGTGAGCCCGCGCAGCACGGCGTAGGAGAACCGGGCGTCGCGGCCGTCCAGGGTGTGCCCGAGGCCGGGCACGGCCTCCCGCCAGGCGCGTTCGGTGGCCCGCCAGCTGCGTTCCGGGTCCGGTGGCGGGCCGTCGAGGCGGCGGTCGGCGGCCTCCAGGACGAGGTCCAGCCGTTCGCCGGGGCGCAGGACGGCCTCGGTGGTGAGCCGCGCGCCGGGCCCCGGGCGGGCCGGGCCGGCGCCCGTCCAGCGCAGCCGCAGCGGTCCGGTGCGCAGCCGCCAGCCGTCCGGCGTCCGGCGGGGCTCAGGGACGCGGCGGGTCCCGAAGCCCGTCCCCGGCTCCAGGACCACCCGGAAGCGGACCGGCGCGTACTCGGCGGTCAGCCGGCGCAGCAGCACGAGCCGGTGCGGGTCCGCGGGCAGGGCCAGCGCCTCCCGGCACTCCAGGATGCCGTCCCCGGCGATCCAGCGGCTGCGGCGGACCAGCCCGCCGTCCTCGTAGTAGCCGCCCGGTACGAACCGGCCGACCGGGGTCACCGCGTACACCCCGGTGCCGCCGACCAGCCCGGCGAACAGCGGGTCGGAGTCCCAGCGGGGCACGCACAGCCAGGCGACCTCGCCGAACGGGCCCACCAGCGCGCCGCGTTCGCCGTCGGCGAGCAGGGCGTACTCGCGCAGGCTCCAGGGCGGGAAGGCCTTCACGGCGAACGCTCCGGCGCTCAGGCCACCTGCGGCAGGACCTGCTCGCGGTAGAAGTCGAAGAAGCCCTCCTGCTCCGGGCCGATCTGGCCGACGTACACCTCGTCGAAGCCGGCGCCGACGTAGCCGCGCAGCAGGTCGGCGTGCTGCCGCGGATCGTCGCCGCAGACGACCGACCCGGCCACCATCTCCTCGGTCACCAGCTCGGTGGCCTGCTCGAAGTGGCGGGGCGTGGGCAGCACCTGGGCGAGTTCACCGGGCAGCAGCTCGGTCGGCCAGAGCCGGTGGACGGTCTTGACCGCCCGCTCGCGCTCCTCCGACCAGCACACCTTCACCCCGCCGAGCACCGGCCCGGTGCCGCCGGCCGCCCGGTAGCGGCCGATCAGCTCGGTGTCCGGGCTCATGGTGACCAGGCCGTCCGCGAACTCCGCCGCGCGCTCGGCCGCCCTGGGGCCGAAGGCCGAGACGTACACCGGCAGCCGGGCCTGCTCCGGGGGCGTGTAGAGCCGGGCGTTCTCCACCGTGTAGTGCGTGCCGCGGTGGGAGACGGGGCCACCCGTGAACAGCTCCCGCATCACCTCGACGGCCTCCTCCAGCATGTCCGCCCGGACCTCGAACGGCGGCCAGCGGTCGCCCAGGACGTGCTCGTTGAGCGCCTCGCCGGTGCCGACGCCGAGCCGGAGCCCGCCCGCCAGCTGCACGTCCGCCGTGGCCGCCGCCTGCGCCGTCACGGCGGGGTGCAGCCGGACGGTCGGGCAGGTGACCAGGGTGGTCACCGGCAGCCGGACGACCTGCGACAGCGCGCCGATCACGCCCCAGACGAACGGGGCGTTGCCCTGGGCGTCGTTCCACGGGTGGTAGTGGTCGGAGATCGCCAGCCGGGTGAAGCCGGCCCGCTCCGCCAGCGCGGCCTGCTCGACCAGCTGGGCGGGGGTGAACTCCTCGCAGGACAGGAAGTAGCCGAACGCGGTCATGGCAGCCTCGGTTCGTCGACGGTCCTTTCCCCGGGGCGGCTTTCCGGCCCGGGCGCCGCGAAACGCCGCCCCGGCG
>NZ_JBEXJK010000676.1:0-2543 GCF_040609095.1 Kitasatospora sp. NPDC004799 | reverse complement strand
GTGGCGGCGGCCGGCGCGGCCGTCCTGATGGTGGTGTACGTCGCGGCCATCAGCTCGGTCTGGGCCCGGGGGCTGTCCATCGACGCTCCCGTTCGAGCTGGGTCAGGTCCGGCTCACCGGCAGCCGATGGCTCGACAACCAGAACCGCACCCTGGCCTACCTCCGCTTCGTCGACGTCGACCGCCTGCTGTACAACTTCCGCGCCAACCACCGGCTCTCCACCAACGCCGCTGCCGCGAACGGCGGTTGGGACGACCCGGGGTTCCCCTTCCGCAGCCACGTGCAGGGCCACTTCCTCTCGGCGTGGGCGCAGGCCGCCGCCGCGCTCGGGGACACCACCTGCCGCGACAAGGCCGACCGGATGGTGGCCGGACTCGCCAGGTGCCAGGCCAACAACGCCGCCGCGGGCTTCTCGGCCGGCTACCTGTCGGGCTTCCCCGAGGCCGACTTCGCCGCCCTCGAAGCGGGCCGGCCGAGCAGCGGCAACGTCCCGTACTACTGCGTCCACAAGACCATGGCCGGCCTGCTCGACGTGTGGCGCCTCCTGGGCAACACCCAGGCCCGCGACGTGCTCCTCGCGCTCGCCGGCTGGGTCGACCGCCGCACCGCCGCGCTGAGCCACGGCACGATGCAGGCGGTGCTGGGCACCGAGTTCGGCGGCATGGGCGAGGTGCTGGCCGATCTCCACCAACAGACCGGTGACACCCGCTGGCTGACGGTGGCTCAGCGGTTCGACCACGCCGCGGTGCTCGACCCGCTCGCCGCGAACCTGGACCAGCTCGACGGCAAGCACGCCAACACCCAGGTGCCCAAGTGGATCGGCGCCGTCCGCGCGTACAAGGCCACCGGGACGACCCGCTACCGCGACATCGCCGCCAACGCCTGGGCGATCACCACCGGCTCGCACACCTACGCCATCGGCGGCAACAGCCAGGCGGAGCACTTCCGGCCCGCGAACGCCATCTCCGGCTACCTCACCGACGACACCTGCGAGCTCTGCAACTCCTACAACATGCTCAAGCTGACCCGGGAGCTGTGGCAGCTGAGCCCGGACCGGGCCCCGTACTTCGACTTCTACGAGAAGACGCTGCTCAACCACGTCCTCGGCGCCCAGAACCCGGCCGACCCGCACGGCCACATCACGTACTTCACCCCGCTCAACCCGGGCGGCCGCCGGGGCAGGGGGCCGGCCTGGGGCGGCGGCACCTGGAGCACCGACTACGGCACGTTCTGGTGCTGCCAGGGAACGGGGGTCGAGTCCAACACCAAGCTGATGGACTCCGTCTACTTCCACGACGGCACCACCCTCACGGTGAACCTGTTCATCCCGTCCGTCCTGGACTGGACCCAGCGGGGCATCACGGTCACCCAGACCACCGCGTTCCCGGCCGAGGACACCACGACGCTCAAGGTCACCGGCAGCGTCGGCGGGACGTGGTCCCTGCGCGTGCGCATCCCCGGGTGGACCTCGGGTGCCGTCGTCAGCGTCAACGGCGTCGCGCAGAGCATCCCGGCCACCCCTGGCACGTACGCCACCCTCACCCGGGCCTGGGCCTCCGGCGACACCGTCACCGTGCAGCTCCCCATGCGGGTGGCCCTCCAGGCCGCCGACGACAACCCCGGTGTCGTCGCGATCACCTACGGCCCGGCCGTCCTGGCGGGCGACTACGGCAGCACCGCGCCGTCCACCCTCCCGGTGCTGGACGCCGCCTCGGTCACCCGGACCAGCGGCACCGCCCTCGCCTTCACGGCCACCGCCGACGGGGCGAAGGTCGACCTCGGCCCGTTCCACGACGCCCAGGGCTTCCACTACACCGTCTACTGGCGGACCGACAGCGCGGGCTTCCGCCTGGTCAACGCGGCCGGCGGACTCGTCCTCGGCATCCGGGACATGTCCACCGCCGACGGCGGCCTCGCCCTGCAGTGGCCCGACACCGGCACCGCCGACCACAACTGGGCCCTCGTCGTCGACGGCACCGCACTGCGGCTGCGCAACGCCAACAGCGGCAAGGTCCTCGGCGTGAAGGACATGTCCACCGCCGACAACGCCCCGGTCCTCCAGTGGGCTGACAACGGCACCGCCGACCACCGGTGGACCGTCGTCGACGCCGGCGACGGCTTCCACCAGGTCCGGAACGTCCACTCCGGCAAGCTGCTCGGCATCGCCGGCGGCTCCACCGCCCAGGGCGCGGCGGCCGTCCAGCTGCCCGACAGCGGTGCCGCCGCCGGCCAGTGGCAGTTCGCCCCCGTCGGCGCCCGGCGGATCCAGAACGTCGCCGGCGGACTCGTCCTCGGCGTGAAGGACATGTCCACCGCCGACGGCGCCCCGGTCCTCCAATGGGCCGACAACGGCACCGCCGACCACCTCTGGACGGCCGTCCTCGACACCGGCGGCTACCTGCGCCTGCGCAACGCCAACAGCGGCAAGGTCCTCGCCGTGGAGAACGGGGCCACCGCCAACGGCGCCCGGATCGTCCAGTGGGCCGACAACGGCGCCGCCGACCACCGGTGGCGCCTGCGCCACGGCGGCGGCGACACCTTCC
>NZ_JBEXJK010000675.1:0-2547 GCF_040609095.1 Kitasatospora sp. NPDC004799 | reverse complement strand
CGGGCGCCCGCGCGGCTGACCGGGAGCGGAGCCGAACGGCCCGGCCCCGTCCGGCGGGACGGGGCCGGGCCGTTCTCCTGCCGAGGACGGGGGCTCAGGTGCAGGCGCCGCCGTTGAGCGTGAAGCGGGCGGGTGCCTCGTTGCCGCCCGAGTAGGTCGCCTGGAAGCCGAAGCCCGCGGTGGCGCCCGGCGCGAGGACGCCGTTCCAGCCCGCGTCGCGGGCGGTCACCGTGCTCCCCGACTGGGTCACGACAGCGTTCCACGCGGAGGAGACCCGCTGGTCACCCGCGAAGCTCCAGCCGAGCGTCCAGCCGGAGACCGCCGAGGTGCCGGTGTTCTTCACCGTCACCGTCGCGGTGAAGCCGTTGCCCCACGAGCTGCCGAGCCCGTACGTCACGGCGCAGGAGGCCGCCGGGGTGCCGCCGCGGCGCTCCGCGGCGAAGGCCGCGAGCCAGGCCAGCGAGGCGTTCCAGTTGACCGCCACCTCGTTGGTGGAGTACGAGCCGATGTCGTCGACGTAGCACGCGGCCGGTGCGCAGCCGGCCAGCTGCGCCTTGGCCACCGGGTCCTCCAGGCCCGCGTTCGGACCGCCCGCGAAGGAGCCGGCCGGCGGGTGCGGCAGCGAGGCGTCGTTCTGGTGCGCCCAGAAGCGGTGGTGCTGGTTCTCGGAGGCGCGTTCGCCGTAGCCGCTGACGTACGAGCGGTCCAGGGCGTTGCGGCCCAGCAGGTAGTCCAGCGACTCCAGCGCGCCCGCCCGGTAGCGCTGCGCGCCGGTCAGCTCGTACGCGACGGCCAGCACCATCGCGTTGTTGGCCACGGAGCTGTTGGAGCCCCACACGTAGGCGTCGGCGGCGAGCGGCACCGCGTAGCCCTGTCCGGCCATGGTGGACAGGTGCTGGTCGGCGGCCGCGGTCAGCAGGCCGCGCAGCCGGGTCACGTCGTCGGCGGGCAGGGCGACGCCCGGGACGGTCGCGAGGGTGATCCGGCCGAGCGTCGCGGTGCCGCCCCACCAGAACCCGTCCACCGGCTTCGTGTGGTGCGGCGAGGAGGTCACCGCGTCCCGGTACCGCGACTCGCCGGTGGTGGCGAGGAGTTCGGCCGCCGCCCAGTAGAACTCGTCGGAGACGTCGGCGTCCTCGTACGCGCCGCCGCCGGTGCTGTCGCCCGCCGGGGCGAGGACGGCGGGGTTGGCCTCGGCGGCCGCCCAGGCGCGCTCGGCCGCGTCCAGGCAGCGGGCGGCGAAGGCCGGGTCGTAGGGGGCGTACACCCGGGCGCACTGCGCCGCGGTGGCGGCCAGGTTGAGCGTGGCCGCGGTCGAGGGCTTGTGCAACTCGCGTTGCTCGGAGTCGAGTTCCGGCCTGGTCGGCAGGGCGGTCCACTTGTCGTCTTGCACCTTGTGGAAGGCCATGCCGGCCATCGGCCGGCCGGCCGGGACCTGCATCCGGAGCAGGAAGTCCAGTTCCCAGCGGGCCTCGTCCAGGACGTCCGGCACCCCGTTGCCGCGCTCCGGCACGCGGAGCGTGGCGTCGCCGAGCGCCGCGTCGCCGCCGGAACGGCGGGCGCGCTCGAAGGAGTTGACGAGCTCCCAGGTGGCGATGCCGCCGTTCACGACGTACTTGCCCTGGTCGCCGGCGTCGTACCAGCCGCCGCGCACGTCCAGCCGGTAGTCGCAGACCCCGGCCTGGCAGGGCACGCTGGTGTCGCCCTTGTTCGGTGCCACGCCCAGGTGTCCGGCGGGACGGGCGTAGGCGCCGCCGGCCAGCGACGCGTCGATCGTGATGCCGCTGCGCTGCTGGTAGAAGAAGGACAGGCTGTCGGCGCGCAGGCCGTCGTAGAGCGACGCCGCGATGTCGAACGGGTGGCTGGCCTGGCCGCCGACCACCAGGGTGAAGCCGGTGCCGGTGCCGGTGTACGCGCCGAAGTCGACCAGGTGGGTGGACTGGCCGGACGCCCGGTCGGCGCCGTGCACCGCGGTGGTGCCGGCGGCGACCTGCGCGCCGGAGGCGTCGCGCAGCTGCCAGGACAGCGGGGCGGTGGCGGAGCTGACCACGGTGGCCCGCTTGGGGCCGTCCGGCAGGTACCCGAGCTGGTTGACCCGGACGGGGAGGTCGGCGGCGGTGGCGGCCGGAGCCGCCGGCGCGGCCGCTGACACGGCCGAGGTGGCCGGGCCGGCGGGGGCCGCCGTGGCGGCGGTGGCGGTCAGGCCGCCGCCGGCCAGGGCGAGAGCGGTGAGCACGGCGGCCGTGCGGCGCGGCACGGCGCGGACGGGGGTGGCAGGAGGCACGGGTGGGGCCTTCCTCGGTGGGGGTGGCTGCGGGAGGTGGGGGCCTCCGAGTGGGAGCGCTCCCACGTGCCCCATCAAGCCAGCCCCGCCAGGGCCGCGTCAAGGCGTAGAACGCGAACGGCTGTTGACGTGGCGTCGGATGCCGAGGCCTTCCCGGTCCCGTCCGAGGCCGGATCCGACGCGAGGCCCCGCGCGCCCCCCACACGGGCGAGCGCACCAAGGCCCTGTCCCCCAAGACCCTGGAGCGCATCCGCGCCGGCCTC
>NZ_JBEXJK010000674.1:0-2557 GCF_040609095.1 Kitasatospora sp. NPDC004799 | reverse complement strand
GGACGTCGGTGCCCACGGTGCCGGCGGTTGTTCGGGGTTTTGTTCAATGACCGAGGGCCGAACCAGAACAACCCCGGTGCGCTACACCGGTAGCGCACGCCACACCCGTGTCGTGCGTCGGACCAGGACCGCAACAGCGCCGGACACCGGGAGAGTTCACCAGATGACGAGGCTCTGCATCGCGAACAGCCGTACCGAGGAGATGGTCGGGGACCTCACCGGGATGACGCCGTCGGAGAAGTCGTTCGCCGGGTGCGGGGCGCAGCGGATGCTCTGGTGGGCCGAGGACGGCGACGTCCTGGTGCTGCCCGGGGCCCCCGACCCGGCGTTCCTGGCGTACGTCACGGGGCTGACCGGGGTGCGGGCCGGCGGCCTGACCTTCGTGGTGCCGCCGCCGGGTGCCCAGGGCGGCCAGGTGCTCACCGCCGACCGGCTGGCCGACCCGGACTTCCGGGCGGAGCTGCGCCGGGTGCTGGCGGGGCGCGCGGTGGACGAGGTGCTGGCCATCTCGCCGAACGGGGCGGTGGCCGAGCTGGCGGCCGCGCTCGGGGTGGCGGAGGCCATGCCCGGCCGGCCCTTCGCCGCGCAGGGCGGCAACGCCCTGGTGAACAGCAAGGCGGGGTTCCGGGCGCTGGCCGCCGGCGTCGGGGTGCCGATCCCGCCCGGGACGGTGGCCGGCTCGCCCGCCGAGGTCGAGGCCGCCGTCGAGCACCTGCTGGGGCAGGGGCACAGCGTGATGGTGAAGGTCGAGTTCCAGGGTGGCGGCCTGGGCAACGAGATCCTCGCCCGGGACGAGGAGGTGGCGGCGGTCGGTGCCGAGCGGGTGGTGCCGCTGCCGGACCGGGCCGCGGTGGCCGGGTACGTGGCCGAGCGGTGGAGCTGGCTGACCGGCGGACGCGGCCAGCGGGTGGTGGTGGAGCGGTACTTCGCCGACTCCGCGCCGCTGTACGCCCAGTTCGTGATCGACGACACGGCCGCGGTGCTCGCCGGCTGCGGCGAGATGGTCATGCGGCCGGTGGTGGTCGGGGAGATCACCCCGCCGGTCACCCCGGGTGCCGACGTCATGGCCGAACTCGTCCGGCAGGGCGCCCGGTTGTGCGAGGCGCTGCGGGTGATCGGCTACCGGGGCACGGTCAGCGCCGACGCCGTGCTGACCCCCAAGGGCGAGCTCTACTTCCACGAGACCAACGCCCGGCTCACCGGCTCCAGCCACCTGCACGACGTCTTCCTCGGCCGCCTGCTGCGCCCGGAGCACCGGGGCGCGCGCCACCTCCTGGAGCTCGCCGGGCTCACGGTGCCCTCCTTCGCCGAGGCCGTGGCGGCGGTCGGCGCGGCCGGGCTGGCCTTCGACCCGGAGACCGGCACCGGCGTGCTGTTCAGCAGCGACTTCGGGCCCGCCGACGGCTCGGTGATGTACTGCGTGGTCGCCGAGAGCCCGGCGGCCGCCCGCACCCTGGAGGCCGCGCTGCTCGCGCTGTTCACCGGGCCGGAGCCGGGGCCGGAGCCGGAGGCGGCGGAGGCGGAGGCGGTGGCCGCCGGGAGCGGGATGCGCGCCCTGCTGATCCACCGCTACGGCGGGCCGGAGGAGCTCCGCATCGCGACGGTGCCGGAGCCGGTGGCCGGCCCGGGCCGGGTGCTGGTCGACGTCACCCTGGCCGGGCTCAACTACGCCGACCTGGAGATCCGGGCCGGCGAGTACCTGGAGCTCCCGCTGCCTGCGGTGCTCGGCGTCGACGTGGTCGGGCGGCGCCGCGGGGACGGGAAGCGGGTCGTCGCGCTGCTGCGCACCGGCGGCGGGTACGCCGAGGTGGCCGCCCCCGAGGCGGCGCACACGGTGGAGGTGCCGGACGGGGTGGACGACGCGCAGGCGCTCGCGCTGCTGGAGCAGGGGGCGACGGCCTACGGCGCGCTGACCCTGGCGGGGCGGCTGCGGGCGGGCGAGACCGTCGCGGTGACCGCGGCGGCGGGCGGGGTCGGCCACCTGGCGGTGCAGCTGGCCCGGGCGCTGGGGGCGCGCCGGGTGGTCGCCCTGGCCTCCACCCCGGAGAAGCGGGAGTTCCTCCGCTCGCTCGGCGCCGACCAGGTGCTCGACCCCGAGGACCCCGAGCTGGCCGGGCGGCTCGCGGAGTCCGGCGGGGTGGACCTGTTCCTCGACTCGGTCGGCGGCCCGGTGCTGCGCGCCGGTCTGGCCGGGCTGGCCCCGTTCGGGCGGCTGGTGTCGGTCGGGGCGCGGGAGGGCGTGGTGGACACCTTCACGATGACCGAGCTGACCGAGGGCTCGGCGGGGGCGCAGGGCTTCTGGCTCAAGCACGTCCTGACCGACCGGGCGCTGTTCGAGGACATCGCGGACCACCTGTTCCGGCTGGCCGTCGAGGGCCGGGTGGTGGCGCGGATCGACCGGACCGTACCGCTGTCCGGGGTGGCCGAGGCGCACCGGGCGATGGCCGCGCGGCAGACCGTGGGCAAGGTGCTGGTGGACGTCCACCGGGAGGCGTGAGCGACGCACGAGGGAGGGCGGCCGGCCGGCCGCCCACCCACGGGCGCGGACAGAAAGGGA